>JBBQYZ010000440.1:0-3983 GCA_038208205.1 Gemmatimonadales bacterium
AAAAGTCGCCCGAAAAGCGTCCATCGCGTCGAGCCCGGGGCGCAGTGTGCCCTCCACCTGACTCACCAGGTGGAACACGTGCGAGTATCGCTCGACGGACATGAAGTCGGTCACCGCCACCGAGCCGTACTCGGCGATCCGCCCGACGTCGTTGCGTCCCAGGTCCACGAGCATCACGTGCTCGGCCCGCTCCTTCTCGTCGGCCGAGAGCTCTGCCGCCATCGCGGTGTCTGCCTCGGGCGTGGCGCCCCGCGGGCGCGTGCCGGCGATCGGACGCACCGTCACGTGTCCCGCATCCACGCGTACGTGCAGCTCAGGCGAGCTTCCGACGAGCTCCACGCCATCGAGCACCAGATGATACATGTACGGCGATGGGTTCAGCGCTCGCAGCGCGCGGTAGAGCGCATCGGAGGGAAAATCGTGCGGTACCCGGATGCGACGGGCGAGCAGCACCTGGAACGCGTCCCCGGCTGCGATGTACTCTTTGATCCGCGCCACGTCGTGCACGAACCGCTCGCGCCCGTACGCCGACGTCCCGGTCGCGGCGGGCGCGTCAGCGCGCAGGTCCAGTGCCGGTAGCTCGACCCGCGCCCGCAGGCGCGCCATCGTCCGCTCGACCGTGGCGAGCGCCAGATCATGGGCGCGCCGCAGTGCCTCGTCGCTCGTGTCGTCGCCGACGGGTGCGCCCACCACCACCCGCGCCTGCGCCCGCAGGTTGTCGATGATCACGAGCGCATCGGTGAAGACGAAGAGCGCGTCGGGCGTCGCATCGCCGCGGGGCGGCGGCCAGAGAAGCCGTTCGATCAGGCGCACCGCGTCGTAGCTGAAGTAGCCGACCGCGCCGCTCCAGAACGCGCCGAGCGAGGGAACCGCGACCGGAGGGAGGGCGCTGACTCGTTCGTTCAGGTCCTGGAGCGGGTCCGCCGGGGTGCGGGACCCGTGCCAGCCCAGCATCGGCGTCCATTCGTCCACCACCCCATCACGCAGACGCCACGCGCCGCGCGGTGCGCTTCCCAGGTACGTGTAACGTGACCAGGTCTCCCCGCCGGCCGGCGCGCTCTCGAGCAGAAACGAGAACGGTCCCTCGCGAAGCTTGGCGAAGGCGGTAACCGGGGTGTCGGTATCGAGCAGGGCGTCGCGCCACACCGGGACCAGGTGATGCGCGCGCGCGCGGGCTCGGAAGTCGGAGAAGCTCAACGGGCGATCTGGTGGCGGCGAATGTGCTTGTCGGCCACGGCGACGCCCGCGACCTTTCGGGATGCATCTCTCCCATGCGGCGCGCCTGGCCGCCTGCCTGCTCGCGCTGTCGCTCTCGCCCAGCGCATCGGGCGCGCAGAGCTGGAACGACGCCCGCTCACGGCTGCTCGTGGAGCGCGCAACGGCACGGCGCGCGCAGCAGCTGGCCGACACGGGGCTGAAGGACTACCGCGCCGTCGCACACGGCTACGTCACCTTTCTCGCCCAGGTGGGCGAAGGGCTCGCCGAGCCGCCGAAGGTGGTGAAGGCGGACGAGCTGGTGAATGAAATTTACTGGCTTGCGCCCGATCGCAGCAAGCAGCGCATCCTGGGCCGGCGCGACACACTGCTCCTGCCGACGGACATCTCGTACCACCGCGATCATCTCGGCATCGTCCAGAACAACTTCCCCGCGATCATCCGCCTCGGCGATGGCGACGAGGTGCGCGACGTTCCGCACCCGCTGTCGACGCAGGGGCTGAGCGTCTACGACTTCGCGATCACCGATTCCCTGCCGCTCACCCTGCCCGGCCGCACGATCGTGCTGTACGAGGTGAAGGTCAGACCGAAGGAGGACCGGCAGCCGCGGATCATCGGCGCCGTGTATATCGATCGGGACGACGCACAGGTCGTGCGCATGGCCTTCAACTTCACGCGCGCTGCCTTCCTCGACAAGGCGCTGGAGGACCTGTTCGTCGTGATCGAGAACGGGTTGATCGGCACCCGCTTCTGGCTTCCGCGGCGACAGGAGATCGAGATCCAGCGCGGCGGCACCTGGCTCGACTACCCCGTGCGGGGAATCATCCGTGGCCGGTGGGAGATCGGCGACTACGCGGTCAACACGGGACTGAGTCCATCCCTCTTCGCGGGGCCGGAGATCGTGACCGCGCCGCGAGTGGCGCAGGACACCTTTCACTTCGGCGGACGGATTCTCGACTCGTTGCCCCCCGACGTGCGCGCTGTCACCGACGCCGACATCGCCCGGGTGCGTGAGGAGGCGCGCGCGCTGGTCCGCGCGCAGGCACTGCGACGTCCCCAGGCGTTCGTCCTCTCCGCACTCGGTGCGTCGGACTTCGTGCGCTTCGACCGCGCCGAAGGGCTCGCGCTCGGCGCCGGCGTGGCATCGCGGTTCGGTGGCGGGTTCGACGTCGTGGTGCGCGCGCGGTACGGCATCGACGACCGGGCGGCCAAGGGGGGAGGGACGCTGGAGTGGCAGTCGCCGCGCTACGGCGTGCGCCTGTTCGGGAGCCGCGACTTCCGCGAGGCGGGAGACGTCCAGGAGCGCTCGCGCGCCGTCAATTCCCTCGCGGCGCAGGAGTTCGGCGCCGATGCCACCGACCCGTTTCGGGTCGAGCGCGCGGGTGTCGGGATCGATGCGCGCGGCCTGGCTGGCCTGCGATGGCACCTCGACGGGTCGGTCGAGCGCCATCGCGCCCTCGAGATCTGTGCGACTCCGGCGCGAGGGCGCTTCCCGCGCATTCTGCCGGCCACACCCCTCCGCGCCGAGCGCGTCGCCCTCGACATCGATCGACCGACGTCGCTCTCGCTGTTCGGCAGCGAGCTGCGCGCCAGCGCCGAGCTGCGCTTGAGCCGTGTTCGCACGGACGACGCGAGCTTCGCCTTCGACCGCGCGACGGTCGGACGGGCATTCGCGTCGCTCCACGTGGAACGGCCGATGGGCCGGTCACGGCTCGTGCTGCAGACCAACGGGGGGGCGGTCGGCAGCACCGGGGTGGTGCCGACCCAGGAGCTGCTCTACTTCGGCGGCCCGGTCAGCGCGCCGGGATACGTTTTTCACGAGCTGGTTGCCCGCGCGGGCCTGGCCCAGCGCGTCGAGCTGCGCACCCCGATTCCCACGCCAACGATTCCGCTCGGCCGGTTCGGCCGCGTTCCGGGCCAGGCGACGATCGCCCCCTTCGTCCAGGGGACGTACATCACTCGCGCCGTTCAAGCCGACCTCGCGCATGCGACGGGCATCTATCCGACGCTCGGCCTGGCGCTCCAACCGTTCTTCGAGCTGGTGCGGGTCGAGGTCGCGCGGGGACTGCGCCACGGACGGTGGACGTTCAACGTGGACGTGTCGCGCGACTTCTGGGGGATCCTCTAGCAGGACGCATTGATTCGCTCGACGCGGCGCGGCTGGGATGACGGTCTCGGGGCAGCCAGCGATACCGTGTGGGCGTGTCATCCCTGTCCTGCCCCCGCGCGCACGACGCGCCAGCCGACTTCAGCCGCGTCGATCCGGAGGCCGTCGCCCTGCTCGCTGAACGATGGGCGCGTCGCCACGCCGTCCTTCCGATCGCCGTCGAACATGACGGTGCGCTCCTCGTCGCCACGAGCGATCCGCTCGACCTCGATGCCGAGCGGACGATCGAGTTCGCGACCGGCTTGCGGGTACGATGGGCGAGCGCGACGAAGGCGGAGCTCAACGTTCAGCTGAGCCGGTGGTACCCGGACCGGTCGGTGCGCCGCGATCAGCCGCCGGTGGAGGTGCAGCACCTCGGCTTCACCGACGGTGCGACAAGCGAGGCGCCCGATGACGCGGCCTCCGTGATGCGGCTCGTCGACCAACTGCTCGCCGACGGTATCGGCGCCGGCGCGAGCGACATCCACCTCGAGCCCGAGGAGCAGGGGGTCGCAGTCCGGCACCGGGTGGACGGCGTGCTGCGTCAGGTGCGTGTGCTCCCGCGTTCCGTGGCGCCGTCGCTCGTGTCGCGCATCAAGATCCTCTCGGGGCTCGACATCGC
>JBBQYZ010000441.1:0-3976 GCA_038208205.1 Gemmatimonadales bacterium
TGGCCCGAGGAAACTTGCCCGTCGACCGGGCCAGGTAGGCGGTCATCACTAGCCAAGCACCCACGACGAGGATCGCGATGCTCCCGGGCACGACCTGCTGCTCGAAGGAGAGAACGCGGGTCAGCAACATGATCTGATGGGCGACGACAGCGACGAGAGCAACGTCCCCACGACCAGGGCCGTGCTGCTCAGACCAGGACCCACAGGTCTAAGCAACCGGTGGAGGATGCTCGTCGTTCGTGACCTCAAGGAAGGGGAAGGAAAATCACACACGACGAGAACCTGACGCGGTAACTGCTGACATCGGACGCGGTATTTGCCTCTCCACACCACAAGCTGTGGAGTTTGCGCCTCGATCTTCCACGTTGGTCCCTCGACTCCGATTCGGTGTCGGCCGGCGGCTCATAGTGTTCGACTTGCGAACAGGCGTCGGCGCTCAGCGACTACGGCGGGGACGCGATCGAGCCACGGGTCGGGCTCGCGCATCGTGCGCTAGCCGGTCACACCTGCTTGGCGCGATCGACTTCACGCGCTCGCCGCAGCGGGAGGACGCGTCGACGGAAGAGTGAACAGGAAGGTGCTGCCCTTTCCAACTTCGCTCTCAACCCAGATTCGGCCGCCGTGCAGCTCAACGAATTGCCTGGCGAGGGTGAGTCCGAGACCGGTGCTCGCCTCCTCCCTTTCGCCCGATCGCGTCTGCCGGAATTCCTCGAAGACCCTCGCTTGATCCTCCGGCGCTATCCCGACCCCCGTGTCCCGCACAGAGATCGTGATCCCCGCCGCACTGGCGCGCGCCGTCAGAGTGATCGCGCCTCCTGAAGGGGTGAACTTGACGGCGTTGGAGAGCAGGTTGAAGAGGATTTGCTTGATCTTGCGCTCGTCCGCGGTGATGGGATCGACGCCGGGATCGATGTCAGAAACGAGCGATATGTCCCTCAGCGAGGCGCGCTGGCGGATCATCGTCAGCCCGGCTGCCGCCACGGCCGCGAGCGAAAAGGTTGACAGTTGTAGCTCCATCCGCCCCGCCTCCACCTTTGAGAGATCGAGGAGGTCGTTGATCAACGCGAGCTGATGCTTGCCGGCGTCCAGAATGTCGCGCACATACTCGGACTGTTTCTCGTTTAGCTCGCCGAAAAAGCGTTGGCCGAGGACGTCTGAGAAGCCGATGATCGCGTTAAGCGGAGTGCGCAGCTCGTGGCTCATGTTCGCGAGGAAGTCGGACTTTGCGCGATTGGCTCGATCTAGCTGCGCGTTCGCGACCGCGAGCGCCCGCCCGCGGCGCGCCACCTGGCTTGTGGCCCGGGCGAGCAGAAGACCGCCTCCGAGCAACACCGCGACAAGGACGATGCGGCTCACCAGCAGCTGGGTGAGCGCGAGGTCTAGCTGGGGCTGGCCCGGGTCGCTTACAGCGACGACATGCCACCCGAGCTGCCGGACCGGTGCGCTCGCGAGCAGTCGCTGGCCGCCACCGATGGGATCCTCGCCGATGACCGCGATGTCCCGCCCTTCAACGACTACCGGCGTCAGCGCGGTTCCAAGCCCGACAGCCTGTTGGGCAGCGGGCTCGACCGCGCGCCAGATCAAGCGGCCCTTCGGGTCGATAAGGTAGAGGTCTGCGATTCCTCCTTCGAGCGGCACTTGCAGTGCTATGTGGAGATCGAGCACGGCCGCAAGCACGTACGTCGCCCGTCGTAATCCCGGCTCGACGTCGTACGCGGCCACGTCGAGGACCGCGTGTCCGTCTGATTCGTAGCGCGCCTCGCCGAAGTTGCTGAATCTGGCGGTGGTTTCCGTGAAGAGCGATATCGCTCGAGCCGAGTGGGTCGTACCCAGCAGCGCGGGGTCGGCAGGACTGGCAGCGCGAACGACGCCGACAAGGTCGAGCGCCGCCAGTTGCCGCACGTCGTTTCCGAGCGCCCGGCGGAAATCGCGGAGCTGTCTCTGAAGTAAGTCCAGCGACTCCTTCGAGCGGGGTTCGCTCATTAGGGCGACGAGCTCGTCGTTCTGAGCCACGGACTGCATGCCGGTGAGGAGAGAGCGCGCGCGAGCGTCGACGATGTCGCTCGCGCGGCGTGCCGCGCGGCTGTCCGCGTCGATGCGTTCCTGCTGAACTCGGGCTCGCGTGTCGCTTGCCGACAACTCGCCGAGTATCACGATGGGAAGGGCCGCGAAGACCGCTACGAGAAGGACGATGCGCCCTGGTCGGTCGAGAAGTGACTCAAGGCCTGACGACACTCGCGCAGCGTAAGGGAGTCCAAGTCGCTTCCCGACCGCGGCGAGGAGTACTTCCTCGCCCGTGAAGGTTACCGAAGCGCGATCACGTTGTAAGCGGCGAGCGGCCTCGAGGCACCCTTGGGGACGAGGTCACCGACGCTTTGGACCTCGACGTGATCGTCCACGGCCGCGAGCACGCGCTGCGTGATGATGATCTGCCCCGGCTGCGCGTCGTCGCAGAAGCGGTGCGCCATGTTCACGACCCCGCCGACCGCCCCATAGTCATAGCGCCCTTCGAATCCCATCCTCCCGAGCGTCGCGTAGCCGACGGCGACGCCCACACCGAAACCGAGATCGTGCCCGCGCCTGTGCCAGCCGGTCGCCAGCGCGTGCACACGGTCGCGCATCGCCACCGCCATGCGCACCGCACGCAGCGGCCCATCGGGGCAGGGCACCGGGTCGTTGAAGTACGCCATCAGGCCGTCGCCCTCGAAGTGCTCGAGGGTGCCCTCGAAGCGGACCACGAGCTCGCCGACGGCCGCCTGGTACTCGCGCAGCACGGTCATGACCTCCTCTGGCTCGGTCGTCTCCGAGAACGAGGTGAAGCCCCGCAGGTCGCAGACGACGACGGCGATCTCGCGGCGGTGACCCTCGAGGAGGCGCTCGCCGTCCTTTGAGGCGACGAGCCGCGCGATCTGC
The DNA here is from genome assembly GCA_038208205.1 of Gemmatimonadales bacterium. Classification (GTDB taxonomy): domain Bacteria; phylum Gemmatimonadota; class Gemmatimonadetes; order Gemmatimonadales; family Gemmatimonadaceae; genus AG11. The sequence goes on from JBBQYZ010000441.1 coordinate 2,914, forward strand.
GGCGAGAGGAAGCGGGACAGTTGCGCGGCTTGGCGCTCGATGGTGTCGTGGTATTCCTTGAGCCGCAGTAGCGAACGGACGCGCGCGAGCAGCTCGAAATGGTCGAACGGCTTGGCGATGAAGTCGTCGGCGCCCGCGTCGAGCGCCTTCAGCTTCTCCTGCTCCCCGCTCGCGGTCACCATAACGATTGGCAGGTGGGCGGTGGATGGGTCCGCGCGGACCCGCCGGCAGACCTCGTAGCCGTCGATGCCCGGCATGACGACGTCGCACAGGACGAGATCCGGATGGTGACTCTCGACCGTGCTCAGCGCCTCTGCGCCCGAGCTCGCTGTCAGCACGTCGTAGCCGCGGGGTATCAGGACCGCCTCGAGCAGGCGCACATTCTCGGGGCGATCATCGACGACGAGGATCCGCGGAGGCCGATCGCTCACGGTGCGCCGCGACCCCGTTCGCAGAACGCGTGTACCTGGTCAGGGAACTCCCTAACGTCCATCGGTTTCGCGATGAAGCCGTCGAATCCGGCGACGGTGAGTCTCTCTCGGTCGCTCGTCATGACGGAGGCGGTGAAGGCGACCACCGGAATATGAGCGGTCGCGCCATCTCGGCGGATGCGTTGAAAGGCTGCGATGCCGTCCAGTCCGCCGGGAAGCTGGATGTCCATTAGGATGAGGTCCGGGAGATGCTCGCTCGCGCACGCGACCGCGGCTTCTCCGGTCGTCGCCTCGACAGTCCGGTAGCCGCTCCGTTGCAGCACGTCACGCGCGAGCTTCATGTTCTTGTCGTTGTCCTCGACGATGAGGATGAGAGCGCCCCCCGCCTCAGCCATGAGCAGCCCTATGCCACGCCGCTCCCGGATGCTTCCGTGGCTCGCGGTGGCAGGGTGAACGTGAACGTACTCCCGCGACCGACGACGCTGTCGACCCAGATGCGCCCCCGTGCAGCTCCACGAAGCGCTTTGCGAGGGCGAGTCCCAGTCCGGTGCCTTCGCTAGGCTGGCTCGTTCTCGAGCGGGCCGTCGCCTCGCGCAGCTCCTGCCGCGCGGCTTCAAGTTCGATCGGGAGGT
>JBBQYZ010000442.1:0-3964 GCA_038208205.1 Gemmatimonadales bacterium
AACGCTGGCAAGTCAACCCTTCGGGGGCGACATCCGGGAATAGAGTCAGCCGCCGCCTACCCGAGTCTCCACTGTCAGACGCCACCACAGCAAGACGATGACATTGAGTGCGGGAATGTCCCCTGAGCGTCTGACCGCACCTGAGACGATGTGAGGCTTGAACGTTGAGTCGCCAGGGTCTTCGACTGGCTGCCCGAAGCCCCCGTACCCTTCTGCGAAGCTGTGCGCCGGGTTCGCGACTACGGTCTGTAGAGACGGCATTCGTCTAGTCCTTTACTTGCACCGACGAAAGGGGCTCCATGACCATGAATCCGAACAAGGCACTCTGGGAAAAGGGCGACTTCACTCGCATCGCGGAGAGCATGCGGGAGAGCGGCGAGGCGCTCGTCAGGACTTTGGGAGTCACCGACGGGCTCCAGGTTCTGGATCTCGGCTGTGGCGATGGCACGACGGCGCTTCCAGCGGCGCGGCTTGGGGCGGACGTCCTCGGTGTCGACATCGCCGGCAACCTCGTTGAGGCGGGCAACGCACGAGCGGAGGGGCTCGGCGTCACCAACTGCAGGTTCCAGGAAGGCGATGCGTCCGACCTGAGCGAGCTCGAGGACGACAGCTTCGACCTCGTCGTCAGCATCTTCGGCGCGATGTTCGCTCCGAGGCCACTCGACGTGGCCAAGGAGCTCGTTCGTGTGACGCGGCCCGGCGGCCGGATCGTGATGGGCAACTGGATTCCCAACGACCCGACGCTCGTCGCCCAGATCCTGAAGATCAGCTCCTCGTACTCGCCGCCTCCTCCGGAAGGGTTCGTCAGCCCCATGACCTGGGGCGTTGAAGACAACGTGATCGAGCGATTCGCGGCCGCTGGTGTACTTGAAGAGAGCATCTCGTTCGAGAGGGATACCTACACGTTCAACTTCCCCGGCCCACCAGCGGAACTTCTTGACGTATTCAGGACGTACTACGGGCCGACCATGAACGCCTTCGAGGCTGCAGCAGCCGACGGCCGCGAGGCCGAACTGCAGGCCGAGCTGGAGACCCTCTTCAACGGCCAGAACGCAAGCCCGAACGAGGATGCCACCTCCATCCCCGCAGCCTTCCTGCGCGTGACTGTCGCGGTTTGAGCCGGTCGACGCGACCGGGACGGCAGAGCGACTAGAACAACACCCGAAGGTCGATGTCAACAGTTCACGGGCGGGATGGCACTCGCATGGGCCAGCGTTCCGGAATGACGCCTGAGGATACGAGGCGCGGTAGAAGGGGTGGCCTCCGCCTGGGCCAGGCGTTCGGGAATGTCAGTCGACGCCCGCATGTCACGAACTGGCGGTGGGTAGATCCTCTCTCGTTTGGCTACACGCAGGCTGCTTCCGCTCTCGCTGTTCATCGCGTGCTTCTCGGAATGGTGATCGGCTTTCCCCGTTAATGGCTCTTCGCGCGGAACCGGCATCCGTGAACTGCGCGCGCAGCTTCGCCACGGCCGCGGTGCGGCTGCTGACGCCCAGCTTCTCGAAGACGTGCTCGAGGTGCTTGCGCACCGTGCTCGGTTCGATCACGAGCACGCGCGCGATTTGGGCGTTTGACAAGCCGCTACTGACATGCGCCATGACCTCGCGCTCCCGCCGCGTCAGAAGGCGGGCCGCGTCGGAGGCGGCACCAAGTCGCCGGCGGAGCGTCGCTGCGCGGTACAGCGCAGCGAGATGCGGTTGCAGCACCTGCAAGATCAACCGTTCCCGCTCGCCGAAATCTCGAATGCGGAAGACGCCGACCTGGGCTGTCCAGCGTCTGTGGCGGTCGAGGGAGACGTGGATCTCGTCCGCGACGCCGTGCTCTCCGTAGTTCAGGTTGAAGTCCGGCTCGACTCGCAGGCGGCGCGGAAAGACGTCGGCGAGCACGATCGGCGCCGTGCTGCGCGTCTTCCATCGCCGGAGCTCGACGGTGCGCATGCAAGTCCACCACCCGTGATCCACGCCACGCCACTCCGGGTCCTCCTTGGAGCACGGGACGTAAACGGTGATGACGTTGGTCCCCGGCGCGTACTCGAAGAACGTCGCGAGCTCGCAATGCGCAAGCGACGCTAGCCGGTCGAGCAGGTGGGGCGTGAACGGCTCCGGTTCCTCGACCGCGTGCGCCTCCGCGAGGAACGACAGAACCGCCTCGTAATCGCGCCGGTCGAGCTGCGTCATCGCCTTCCCAAGATACGACGAAGCGCGAATAGACACAAGCCGCGCGCCGCCGCATCCTTCTGGAGAAGGCACGCAAAAAGGAGGGGCTATGAAGAGACGCATTTCGCTTGCATTAGGTGTCGCGATCGAGGAGGTTGCAATGGTGCGGCGCACGGTCGCTCTTTCAGCGCTCATTCTCGCGCTTGCTCTACCTGCGGCGGCATCCGCTCACAACCGGGCACACCTGATTCTGCCCACGGGCGAATGCATCATCGTAGGGTCGGAGAAGTCGGTGACCCTCCCGGACGGGACGTTCCTGGATCTGCGTCCGGAGACGACACCGGCGGACGAAATCGGCACGGCCTTCGCGGCCGAAGAGGGCAACTCGGCCATAGAAAAGGGACCCTGCCCCTAGCGATGCGGCGAGCCTCGGGGCGGAGGTGAAGCGTCCGTCCCGAGACTCCTCTCTTCTTGAACGCTGTCGCCTTCTCAGAGTACGAGACTCGCCTGGGCCAGCGTTCGGGAATGCACTCCGAGCCGCATACTCCGGGCAGTTGTCAAACCAGGACCCGCACGCGGATGAGCGAGTCGCCGAGGGCGAGCGGCTGCATCTTGAGCGGTTTTGGCCGGAACGGCTTCACGATGAGTTCGTCTGGACGCTCAGCCCGATTCGTGAGTCGTTACCTCGCCTCCGTGTGCGACGGATTGCGCCCGACCAGTCCCGCGATCCACGAGGCATCGCCGTCCGGCCTGTTCTCGGTTCGTTTACCGGACAACATCATCCGGATCTGGAGACCCATCGGTTGAATCTCGCGTCCGCTCCTATCGGCGCGTACCGAGCGCGTCCGCACGCGATACATCCGGCGACGTCGATGGTCCGCTGCGAGGATGGCCGATGTGGTGGAGGTCGAGGTCGTCGTCGCACACAGCGAGCGGGCGACCCTGCGCGTCGGCGATGTGTTCCTGAAGATCGACGCTGATCAGACGCGCACCGACGTCGAGGTGGCGGCGATGGCGATGGTGCCGGTCCCGACGCCGGAGATCCTGTGGCGGAAGCCGCCCGTGCTCGCGCTCGCCGCTCTCCCGGGGACGGCGCTCGGCCGCCTCCAGGAGCCGTCGACCGCCTCGTCGGCGGCGTGGGCCGCGGCGGGTGCCGCCGTCCGGGCGCTGCACGACGCGCCGCTGCCGCCATGGCCCGGTCGGAGCGTCGACGAGCTCGCATCGCGACTCGACGGCGAGTGCGCGTGGCTCGTCGCCAACGACGTCCTTCCGGTCGATGTCGTCAGGCGTAACCGCCGCCTCGCCGAGGCTGCGCTCCGGCCCTGGACACCGATGTTCATCCACGGCGACCTGCAGCTCGACCACGTCTTCGTCGACGGTGACGAGGTCACCGGCATCATCGATTGGTCCGAGGCGTCCCAGGGCGACGCGCTATTAGACCTCGCCATCCTCACGCTCGCGCACGAGGAGCACCTTGGCGACGTCCTCGCCGGCTACGGCACCGACGTCGACCGCGACCTCATCCGCGCATGGTGGTCGTGGCGATGCCTGGTTGTGGTCCGCTGGCTGTTCGAGCACGGCTTCGGCCCGATCGAGACGTATCCCGAGATCGCCGTGTTGCGTCGCCACTGCAAGTAGTTTGGCCTGCGCCAGTGTTCGTAAGCCTCACTCGAGGCGCATTGGGCAGTGGGACTGCAGACGTGGAACGACGCTCCGAACCGGAGAGCCCACGACCGTCGCGGGGCCGACTTGGAAGCAGAGTGCCACGCCTGCCGCAGCCATCGTGGATACCGGGACCATGGCCTCTT
>JBBQYZ010000443.1:0-3949 GCA_038208205.1 Gemmatimonadales bacterium
CCCAACGACGCCGCGCTCCTGCGCCTCGCCACCAGCCTTCTCGTCGAACAGAACGACGAATGGCTAATCCAGAAACGCTACCTCTCGCTCCACTCTCTCGCGCTCCTCACAGACGGGCCCCCCGGGCCCGCCGCCGGCGACCAGCCAGCGCAATACGAAGGCGCGCTGGCCGCCGTCGGAAAGAACACCACGTAACGGGACTTGACTTCAGCCGCACCCATAAGGCTGCCGCCTCAGCGGCATGATGCCGTCGTGACCAGTCGATTACCGGTCTGGGTCTCGCCGATGCTCGCGCGCAGCGGGCGCGGCATACCCGTCGATCCAAACAAGGGCGGGCCAGCCGGAGTGGAACGGCTGGCGCTGCCTCTCCCGCATCGACCACGGCACGCTCCGCCTCACCAGCAGATGGCGGAACGAAATCTCCGCGATGTTCCCGGAGCTCGGCGACCTGCCAGCCGACCCTCGCCTGACGACGCGTGTCCTCGATGGCGAGGTCGTCCCGCTCCGCCCTGATGGTTCGCAGGACTTCCACGCGCTCACCAGTCGGCGCCCTCGCGACACGCGAGTCGCATTCATGCTCCGACATCCCGACATCGATGGCCGCGACCTCATGGCGGAGCCTTACCGAGTGCGCTGGCATGCGCTCGAGCAACTCCACGCCAAGCAGACCGACGGCTCGCGACGCCGTCGCTGCAGGGTGATGCTGGCGCCGCGCTCTACAGCTTCGCTGCGCGGCTGGGAGGGAGTCGTCGCGAAGCGGCTCGACTCGCCCGCCCGCCGCGCGCAACGGCGCCTGGCTCTAAGCCAAGCACCCGTACCCGCGCGACCTCCAGGCCGACCACTTCACCTCGGCCCAGCGGGTCACGCTCGATGCACCGCGGATCTCCTACGGCTGATTGCACTGGCCGGTTCGCCCCCGGGACAGCACCGGGGACAGCACCGCACGCGCATTTGCGACCCGTGCGGCGCACCTGACCCATGCAGGAATGCGGGTTTGCGCATGCCTACTGGCCTCGGGTTGCGCCCGGTAGGAATCGAACCTACGACCTTCCGCTCCGGAGGCGGACGCTCTATCCCCTGAGCTACGGGCGCGCCGCGCAGGACCGTAGCATCCCCCGGCCCAGGCAGCGACGCGGCGAGATTCACGAATTCCATACAGATGCGGCCTCATCGCTCACAACTGCGATGCGAATGCTTACGCGTCGCCCCTTGATCCCTCACCTTCGGGTGCGAGGTTGGGATCAGGCACGAACCGAACGTGCCGGCAGACCTCAGGGAAAGGGAGACCGATGATCCGTTCGTTCCGCATGACCGTCGCTGCAGTCGCAGTCGCCGTCGCCAGTCTCAGCCTCGCGGGCTCCGCGAGCGCTCGTACGCGGGGCATCGCGTACGAGTTCAGGGGTACCGCCGTGATCGCTCCCGGCAGCGGTGCAACGCAGATCCAGGTGCAGGTGTCGGGAGGCAACCGCCCCGCGCTCAAGGCGCTGCTCGGGGCAGGACAGCCCACGACGTTCATCGCCGATGCGAAGAGCCGCTGGATCGCCGTCAACGGCAACACGCCGGTGCTGGGCGCCTCGGACACCGTGATCGCGGGTGATCAGGTGCGCGTCGTCGTGCGCGCCCCGTGGCACACGCCGCTCTCGACGCTCATCGCCACGCCGGCCGCCAGCGTCACCGACCTCTCGGCGCGGACGCGTCCCGCCGGTCGCCTCTACCTCTTCGGCGCGAAGGCGACGGCCATCGACACGAGCGCGCACACGATCAGCGTCGACGTCAACTTCGGCAACTGGCGCGGGCTCTTCGCGTTGCTCGGACAGCAGCTGCACCAGACGTTCACCTACGACGCGAACACCGTGTTCCTGAAGTGGCGCCATGGTGTGCCGATCGGCGTCGATCCGAGCGTCATTCACGCTGGCGACCCGGTCACGCTGCGCGTCTTCGCCCCGGCCTGGAATACGCCGCTGACGACGCTCGTCACCACGCCGCTCTGGCGCGTCAAGCTCGGCGAGCCGATGCGGTTCGCCCTGCGCGACGGCGCCGAGTTGCCTGGCACCTGATCCATTCCACCCGCGGGGCCCCCTCACCCCGCACCCAGCCGCGGCAGCTGCTGCCGCGCATCCTCCAGCACGGGGCCGGCCGCGAGGCCGGCCCCGTCGCCGTTTTCGCAGGCGTGTAGCCTCCGTGCGTGGAGCGACTGTGGGCACCGTGGCGGCTGAGCTACATCAAGGCGCCGCGCGCGGAAGGCTGCGTGCTCTGCAGGCAGACGTCGATGAGCGACGAGGAAGCGCTGGTCGTCCACCGCGGCGAGCACTGCTACGTCGTGCTCAACCTCTATCCGTACGGCAGCGGCCACCTCATGGTCGTGCCCTTCCGCCACGTCTCGTCCCCGGGCGACCTCGACGCCGCCGAGCGCGCGGAACTGTGGGACCTGCTGACCCGCGCGCTGACCGCGCTCGAGACGGCGATCGGCGCCCAGGGCCACAACGTCGGCTTCAACCTCGGCACGGCCGCGGGCGCCGGAATCGAGGACCACCTGCACCTCCACGTCGTGCCGCGCTGGCGCGGGGACGTCAACTTCATGCCCGTGCTCGCCGACGTGCGTGTCATGCCGCAGTACCTCTCCGAGACGCGTACGGCCCTCGCCGCGGCCTGGCCGGACTAGCATTGCACTCATGACGCTCGATCCTTCGGTCTTCAAGGCCTACGACGTACGCGGTCTCGTGCCGGAAGAATTCGACGCCGACGGCGCCTACCGCATCGTGCGCGCCTACGTCGACGAATTCGAACCGCACAGCATGGCGATCGGCCGAGACATGCGCCTGACCTCCCCCGATCTCTGCGAGGCGGCCATCCAGGCTGCCCTCGACGCCGGCTGCGATGTCGACGACATCGGGTTGATCGGAACGGAGATGCTCTACTTCGCCGTGGCCGAGTACGGCTACGAGGGCGGGCTGATCGTGACCGCGTCGCACAATCCGAAGCAGTACAACGGCATGAAGATCGTGCGGCGAGCGGCGCTGCCGCTGGGCGGCGACGGTGGCATCGAGAAGGTTCGTGACCGGGCACTGGCGGGCGAGTTCCGGACGGCCGACGCAGCGGGTCGCCGCACGCAGCGCGATGTGCTCCAGGCCTTTGCAGAGCGGTGCCTCTCGATCGTCGACGCCAACGCGATCAAGCCGCTCAAGGTTGTCCTCGACGGCGCGAACGGGATGGCCGGGACGATGCTCGCGCCGATCCTCGAGCGCCTGCCGATCGACGCCCAGCGCTGCCACTTCGATCCCGACGGCACGTTCCCGCACTACCAGCCGAACCCGCTGCTGGAGGAGAACCGCCAGTTCATCATCGGTCAGGTCAAGCGCAGCTGCGCCGATCTCGGCATCGCCTGGGACGGCGACGCCGACCGCTGCTTCTTCATCGACGACACCGGGGAGTTCGTCCCGGGCGACTTCATCACGGCGCTGATCGCCGTGTCGATGCTCGCCAAGCACCCCGGCGAGAAGATCCTCTACGACCTGCGCGCCTCGCGGGCGGTGCCGGATCTCGTGACCGAAGCCGGCGGCATCCCGATCGCGAGCCGCGTCGGCCACGCGTTCATCAAGCACCGCTTGCGCAAGGAGAACGCGCTCTTCGCGGGCGAGGTCTCGGGCCATTACTACTTCCGTGACTTCTACGGCGTCGACACCGGCGTCGTCCCCGCCCTGGTAGTGCTCGAGCTGATCTCGGCGTCCGGCAAGAAGCTCTCCGAGCTGCTCGCCCCCCTGAATGCGCGCTACCACCTCTCGGGCGAGATCAACTCGACGGTCAGTGACGTCCCGCTCAAGCTGCAGGAGCTCAAGGAGCGCTACGGCGAGCGCGGCGAGGGCGGGCGCGTAACGCATCTCGACGGCGTCTCGGTCGACTTCGACGACTGGCACTTCAACGTGCGGCCGTCCAACACCGAGCCGCTGCT
>JBBQYZ010000444.1:0-3946 GCA_038208205.1 Gemmatimonadales bacterium
ACAAGCGGCGCCTCGATCAAACCGCTGACATGCAAGTAGCGCAGCAGCGGACGCAGCCCGAACACCAGGTCCCTGGCCCCGGACACGCTCCGCTTCGGGCACTCCCGCGCCAGGAACCCGCTCACGTCCTGAGCGCTCAAGCACTCCAAGGCCAGCCCCCCGTCCGGTCCCGCGCACTCGGCCAGAAACAGACGCGCGACGCGCTCATGGCCGTAAATCGTGTGCTCCACCAGCCCACGCTCACGCGCCAGATAACCGCGATAGTCACGCAGCAGATCCTCTAGCGGCCCGTCCGCAACCACAGCCATCGGGACCGGCGCGACCCCGATCTCGCGCAAATACTCAAGCGGCAATCTCATGCTCGCCGCACAGCTCCATGTGAGAAACCCCGCCGCGCGGCGCGCCGCCAAGAACTGCTCGATGCGCTCCGACGTCAACTCGCCCGCGAACAATCCCTCGCGCTCCAGCCAGCCGCTGAGATGCGCGAGCTGCCACAGCCGGTTACCCACCGTGGACCGCTCAAACCCCCGGGCCAACAGCCACCACTCGAACCCCGCCGCATACGACGCCAACGGCCCCGACACCCTCGGAGCCCAAACCCAACCGCCCATCGCCGACCTCCTGTCCAATCCGAAAACCAAGACAGAACAAGCGATCGGTCGAACAGGAAATTATCTTCAGTACATCCCCCGGCCAATCCCGCTGTTTGCGGCGAGATCCTGCGCGATCAAACCGCCTACCTCAAATAACCGCCAACGGGAGATAAGGCGGGTTATCAGAAGCTTCTGATAACCCGCCCGGCACCAGCAAATGGAGGAGAGTCGCCGGGGAGAATCGCACTCCCCGGCGCTCGCAGATCCCGGCGTGAGCCTCTCAACTCACCGGGCTCCCATCGTCCAGCCGTCGGGGCGCACGCCGAACCGCCAGTGAGCGAACAGGTCGGGCTGGCGTCTTGCGACGGCAGCGATGAACCTGCGCGCCCGGGCGGGGTGGCGGCGCAGTCGTTTGTATTTCCGCATGGCCCACCTCGCGAGAGTCTCGTTGAGGTGGCGGAAGGTCGGATGCAACCCGGACGGATAGAAGCGCCCGTAATAGTTGATCTGCCCTCGGAGCACAGGGTTGAGCATGTGCGCCAGGTCCGTGAGGGTCTTGTCGCTGCGGCGGTGCAGCCGCCAGCGGCGCAGCTCGCGCCGCATCCGCGTGGTGGCCTCGCCCGAGACGGCCGGGGAGAAGTTCAGAAAGTACTTTCCGAACCGGCTCCGTGACCGCCTGGGGCGAAACGTGTACCCCAAAAAGTCGAACGACTCGTGCTCATAAGAGCCGCGCCGGTCATCGTCCTTGCAATACACGATGCGGGTCTTGCGCTCATTGAGCTCTAGCCCACATTCCGCCAGGCGCCCGGCGATCCGTGCCCGCAACTGCCGGGCTTGGCTCTCGCTTGGGGCGTGAACAATCACGTCGTCGCAATAGCGCTCGAACGAGACGGCCGGGTACTCCCTGGCCATCCAGGCGTCGAAGGCGTAATGCAAGAACATGTTGGCCAGCAAAGGCGAGATCGCCGAACCCTGAGGGGTTCCGCGATCGCGCTCGACCAGGCTGCCGTCCTCGTGCTGAAGCGGCGCTTTGAGCCACCGCTCCACGTATAGAAGGACCCAGCGCAGGTCGGTGTGGTGAGCGACCGCTTTGAGAACGAGGTCGTGCGAGACGCTATCGAAGAACGACCGGATGTCCATGTCGAGCACCCAGTCATTTCGCCAGCAGCGCTTCCGGCAGACCCCCACCGCGTCCAGCGCCGACCGACCCGGCCGATACCCATAGGAGTCGGGGTGAAAGAACGGCTCCACCCCGGGCTCCAAGTACCCGCGCACGACGGTCTGAGCGATCCTGTCCGCGACAGTCGGCACCCCGAGCATCCTCGGGCTGCCGTCTCGCTTCGGTATCTCCACCGCGCGCACCGGCGGCGGGAAATAACTCCCTGACGACAGCCGGTTCCAGAGCTTGTAGAGGTTCCCCTCAAGGTCCCTCTCGAACTCCGCAATCGACTGCTCGTCAACGCCGGCCGCGCCCTTGTTGGCCTTGACCCTCCGATAGGCCTCCCAAACAGCCCACTTGGAGATGTCAAACGACTTCGGCTTCGGCTCGCTCACCCGGCTCCTCCCGCCCCAAGACGGTTGACCGCCAAACAAGCCCGGACGACCCTTCCCCTTCGCTCCAGCCCCATTACAGGACCTTCATCGCTACTACGGGTCGGTCCGCCCCTGTGCCCCGCATCGGTACTCTCCCCCTCGCAGTTCCTGCTGCTCGGAGTTCTCCCTTCCACGACCGACCGCAGGCCAAATACTGCGCCACTGGCCGCCCGCGGGCGCGGAGCGACAGGTTCCCACGTTCTACATCGGAGCCCAAACCGAGCTCGCGCCACCTTCATGCCGGACATCACCTGGCCAATCAGCAGGCTCCCGCCAGGCTCGTCCCGGGGCATCTTGCCAACCCCGGTTTCGATGCCGCCTATGCTCTTTCGACACGTCATCAGTGGATCGCTTTCGCTCGCCTTCTCGGCTCACACCTGCCGCGCTCTCGACGCGACTTTTCCCACGACGCTCACCACCACGGCTCTTGACCGCAGCAGCTCGAGGTGGTTTGCAGCCTCCCCCTGCAGAGCGGCTGCGGAGGGCCACCAGGCCAACGACCCGGCTCCTCCATCTCCGATGCAGCACCGCATCCGTTAGCTAGACCTCCTACATCGAGCCTCCTTCAACGTTCGTGGCACACACAAGATCGAGCACCGCCTGTTCTCCTTCATCTCCCAGAACTGGCGCGGCAAGCCCCTGATCAGCCACGAGGTGATCATCAACCTGATCGCCGCGACCTCCACCCGCACCGGCCTGAAGGTCTACGCCCGCCTCGACGAGCGGGCCTACCCCAAAAAGCTCGTCGTCACCGACAAACAACTGGCCGCGGTCAACCACCAAGGCCACAAGTTCCACCCAGAATGGAACTACACCATCTCACCGACGCCCACCGACGCCACCGAATCGCCACGTTGAAGACCTACGAGCCCTAAGCGGTCCGGAGTCGGTAGCGCCCACTACGTCGTCCGACGGGTTCGACTTCGGGCGCCCGAGATACCTGGGTAAGGAACGTTGCAACGGGATCCTTGCCGGCGATGCGGTACCCGTCCCGTACGACGAGGTCGTACCACTCGCGGTAGTGCACGGCCACGGCCTCGCCCTTGATGTGTCGCTTCAGGACCTGGATCGCGACGTCGCGCAGCCGCTGGCCCCGGAGCGCGTCGTCGGCGTCGGTCATCGACATTTGCTGCGCGAGCCCCAACATCTCGTCAAGCTGGCCGAGCAGCCGAAGGGCCGACGCCAAGTCCGCGTCGACGGCAGCGGCGAGCTCGTGCATGCGCCGCGACTGCTCGCACAGCTCCGCGACGCGGGCGATCACGAGCTCCCGTTCCTCGGCGGCCGCCGTCAGCAGCTCGTCCGAGAGGGTCGAGGCATTAGTCACATCCAGCACCGTACGCCGACGCCCGGACGATCGTTCGGCTCGACGAGCATGCAGATCCGGACTCCTCCTTCCCAAGGAGCGAAAAGGGCCGCGCCTCGCCGCGTATACCGATCAGTGTCGAGTTGGATGAGAGCGGCAGACAGCAACCGCTAGTAAGCGACGTCGCACAGTCGTAGCGCGCGAACCCTGCACGGCGTTGCCGGACCTGGGTGATGTCTCCAAACACAGCGGACGCGACCCTCCACGACCCGCATTCGCCGTACTCAGGCGGACAGTTCCCTGTCGTCGTGCCCACCCAGCCCGGACGCGCCTGTAAATCCAAAATTCAGTGGACCACAAGTATAAGCCGACCAGTCGAGGGTCGGACGGCTGGACATACATCCCGTCGGGGAAATGCTCAAAACTGTGTAGGGATTCTGGGTCCCCCACTCGACGA
>JBBQYZ010000445.1:0-3942 GCA_038208205.1 Gemmatimonadales bacterium
CAGTACGACGAGGCCGCCAGGCGCTGGCTCGTCACGACCGACCGCGGCGAGCAGATCCGCGCGCGCTTCTGCGTGATGGCGACCGGGTGCCTGTCGAGTGCCCGCGTTCCCGATCTCCCTGGGCTCGCGTCGTTCGCCGGCCCCAGCTACCACACGGGCCGCTGGCCACACGAGGAGGTGGCGCTCGCCGGCCGCCGGGTGGGGATCGTCGGCACGGGCTCGTCCGGCATCCAGTCGATTCCGGTGATCGCCGAGCAGGCCGCGCACCTGACGGTGTTCCAGCGCACGGCGAACTTCAGCGTGCCTGCGCATAACCGTCCGCGCGATCCGGCGGGCGAGGCGCGCATGAAGGAGACGTTTGCGGCCGACCGCGAGCTCGCGCGGCGCACGGTGCAGGGCGTCTACGGCTCCTGGGTGGCGAACGACAAGTCGGCGCTCGAGGTCGGCGAGGACGAGCGTCGCGAGGAGTTCGAGCGGCGCTGGGCGCACGGAGGCTTCGGCTTCCTCGAGGCGTTCACCGACATGGTCACGAGCCGCGAGGCCAACGGCCACGCGGCCGATTTCACACGCGCCAAGATCCGCGCGATCGTCGACGACCCCGCGGTCGCCGAGCTGCTCTGCCCGAACGATCACCCGCTCGGGACGAAGCGACTGTGCGTGGACAGCGACTACCACGCGACGTTCAACCGGCCGAACGTGACGCTCGTCAACCTGCGCGCGACGCCGATCGTAGAGGTCACGCCGCGCGGCATCCGCACCTCGGCCTCCGAGCACGAGCTCGACGTGATCATCTTCGCGACCGGCTTCGACGCGATGACCGGCGCGCTGCTCGCCCTGGACATCCGCGGGCGCGACGGGGTCGCGCTGGCCGAGAAGTGGGCGGCCGGCCCGCGCACCTACCTCGGCGTCCAGACGAGCGGGTTCCCGAATCTGTTCATGATCACCGGTCCAGGCAGCCCTTCGGTGCTCAGCAACATGCTCGCGTCGATCGAGCAGCACGTCGAGTGGGTCGCCGATTGCATCGCGCACGTCCACGAGGGTGGCTACGCCACGATCGAGGCCGAGCTCGCCGCCGAGAGCGAGTGGGTTGCGCACGTCAACGAGCTCGCGTACGAGACCCTGCTCCCGGAGGCCGACTCGTGGTACATGGGCGCGAACATTCCCGGCAAGCCGCGGGTCTTCATGCCCTACACGGGTGGCGTCGGTGCCTACCGCGAGAAGGCCGAGCGGATCGCGGCCGACGGCTACCGGGGGTTCACGCTCGAGCGGGACGCGCGATGAACGGCGAGGGCCTCCGCGAGGCGCTGCACGTCGCGGAGCCGGCCGGTTCGCAGGCCCGGGAGCGAGGGGGTGACAGCCGGACGCGGCCGAGCACGCCGTGACAGCGTGGCCTCTGGCGCGTCGCACTCATCAACATGTCTCGCTGCCGCACAACGAGGCTCGCACGTGCGGTCTGGCGTTTACCGTCCACGCGCTGCCCAAGCCACGACGGTGACCCGGATGCGGTCCTAGGGTGCGGGCTAGGGTAATGCTCGTGGTGGGGTGGGTTTGCGGCTCATAGGGTGGTTCTTGTCGCTAGCGAGTCACCTACGTGAGGGGCAGCATCATGAAGTTCCTGGTCGGCATCATCAGCGGTATCGTGCTCAGCGGCGCGGGTGTCGCCGTCGTCTCGAGCCAGGCCCCCAGCGCCTCTGCGGGCACGGTCACGCCGCAGGTCAGCTCGGGCGCGCAGGCCGTGGCTGCGCCGCACAGCGTCGCGAGGCGCATGCAGGGGCTCAGTGGCGAGCTCTCGCGCCAGGACACGGGCGCCTTCGAGTTGAAGGTCACGGCGCGCCAGAACGGCGAGCTCGTCGAGCGCGATGTGCGTCTCCTCGTCGCGCACGCCAAGGTCAGCAACCGCGCCGGGCGCACCGTGCGCCTCCCGCTCGACGACGCCAACGCCCGCGTCACCGGCAGCATGCTTCCCCGCAGCGCCTGGCGCGTCGACGACGACGGTCAGCCCACCCCGACCTTCGCTGCCACCCACATCGTCATCGCCGCGACCAACCCCAGCGACCAGACAGACCAAGCCCAGCGCCAAGACACGCACAACGAGCAGCTCAGCACGGACGCACAGGACACCCACACCGACTGAG
Organism: Gemmatimonadales bacterium; assembly: GCA_038208205.1. Classification (GTDB taxonomy): domain Bacteria; phylum Gemmatimonadota; class Gemmatimonadetes; order Gemmatimonadales; family Gemmatimonadaceae; genus AG11. Next base: position 2,136 of record JBBQYZ010000445.1, read on the forward strand.
CCAAAACCCGCACCCCGCACAACCCACAGGAGGGGCGGCCCACACAGCCGCCCCTCCTCCCCACACACCACCCACCACGAGGGCACGCGGTCAGATACCACGACGGGGTCGCGTTCGCGAGTTCCGCAGCCACCCCAGACGTCCGCTCCCTCCCGAAACGAGTGCGTCGAACTCGATCGCCAAGCCTCGCCGTCGCCGCCAGCGCCATGAGTCCCGTTTTATGCGTGCCATCCGCAGCGACCCGGTCGCGGGGATGTGAAGTTCTCTCCCCGACCCCCTCGGCAGAACCCCGAACCTGTTTCGTTTCCTAGCTCGTGCACTCGGGCACTGGGACTGCATGCTGCTGCCCAGCCTTCCCCTGTGGGTGTCGCTGCTCGTGTTCGTTGGCTGCGCAGTCGCGATCTGGATCGCCGGGATCGCGCTGTCCAACTACACGGACGTGGTGTCCGACCGACTGCATCTCGGCTCGGCGCTCGGCGGGCTCGTCCTGCTCGCGGTCGCGACGAACCTTCCCGAGATCGCGATCACGGTCACGGCGGCTCGGAGCGGCCAGGTCGACGTCGCCGTCAGCAACCTGCTGGGTGGCATCGCGATCCAGACCGTCGTCCTGGTCGCTCTTGACGCATTCGGGGTACGGGTACGGCGTCCGTTGACGTACCAGGCAGCCAGCCTTCAGCTTGTCCTCGAGGGTGCCGCTGTCGTCGCCGTACTGGCCGTCGTGGTCATGGGCGCGCAGCTACCCAGGTCGGCGATCGCCTTCCGGCTGACACCCGACGTTGTCGCGATAGCGGCGGTATGGCTGCTCGGGCTGCTGCTCACGCAGCGCGCCGCCAAGCTGCCGTGGCAGGACAATGGTTACCCGCCGGACGCCCAGCCCGAGCGGCGTGGCCACTCCGCACGCCAACGGGCCGCAGACGCGACCAAGAAGGGCACGAGCACTGGGAAGGCCCTGACGGTCTTTGGCGCGGCCGCCGTCGTGACACTGGTGGCGGGTGCGCTGTTGGAGGAGAGCGGCAGTCAGGCAGCCAACCACGTCGGGCTGTCGGGCGTGCTGTTCGGCGCCACCGTGTTGGCGGCCGCGACGTCGTTGCCGGAGCTGTCAACGGGAATCACGGCCGTGCGAAGCGGCGATTACCAGCTCGCGTTTGGTGACATCTTCGGGGGCAACGCGTTCCTGCCCGTGTTGCTGCTGCTCGCGACGGTCATCAGCGGCAAGGCGATCCTGCCCCACGCGCACAACAGCGACCTTTACCTGACGGGCCTCGGCGCGTTGCTGACGATCATCTACATGACCGGGCTGCTGTTCCGCCCGGGCAAGGAGCACGCGAGGCTGGGCGTCGACAGCCTCGCGGTGCTCGCTGTCTACGTGCTCGGCGTCGCGGGCCTGTCGATCCTGCCGTCATGACACGCCCCGTCGCCGACCTCCGGGCCTGACCGGGCGGGAAATAGCTCGCAGCTGCGTGGTTGGGTCAACCTCGCACGTCTCCATTGTCGCGTGTGCGACGGCGCTGAGGCCCGCAGCGTGCCGCAGGCCGCGCCGCCGCTTGCGCGACGCCTGACGTCGTCGAGACGTGCGCATGGTGCTCTCCCAACGCCGCTCTGCCCCTGATCTCGAGCTCATCCACTGCTCCGCAGGACAGTCAGGGCAGAGCTCGTCCACCACTCCGACAGGGCCGGAACGTGGTGCGCGCCCGACGCTTGGGTACGGCCACGGCCTTCACTCCCGCGTTGTCGGCCGTGAGCATCCAGACGCGTGAACAGTACGAGGCGCCGCGGGGCCTCGCACTGCGATCGCGGCCAGGGAATC
>JBBQYZ010000446.1:0-3938 GCA_038208205.1 Gemmatimonadales bacterium
GCCTCCACGAACCGGGGGGATCTCCAATCTGATCCGGCGTATGCCGCCGGCGTTTGTTCGTCATCGTGTCCTGCTTCTCCCTGCCCTCCACGAGGGCATCAGAGTCGCACAACACCTGGACCACTACGAAGGGCTCAGCTCAGCCGCGTACTACCGTCAAGCAACACCGGCCATCGAGCCAGTCAGTCAATAACTCGAGCCTCCCTCAAACTCGGGGCGATTAAATGTCGTGTATCGCGAGCACGCAGGCATCACCCCGAGGTCGTCGGCAGGAAAGTCCAGTCACCGCGCGCTCGGACTGGGTCCCGCTCTGTGTCGAGTCCCGCGAACGCAAGAACCTTCAGCGGGCCGTCGACTCCCGAGATGTGATCGGTCGCGCAAAGGGAATGCTGTCGGCCCGCGAACGCATCACCGACGACGAGGCGTTCACAATTCTGACGCCAGACTTGGCCACGCGCCGCTCGGTTTGTCGAGCGGTGGCGGCGTTTCGTTTGATTAGCGGCTCTTCGCGAACGAGGGTGTAGGTGCTATCGCCGGGTGGGGTGGTCGAGGTCTTCCATGATGGGAGTTCTCACACCGCCCATCGGAAAGACCCCGACCGTGCGCGACGTTACCTTCGACTGTCCTGACTTGACCGCGTTCTGTCGCCTCGACGGGCTCGGACTGCAAGTTGTCGGCCAACGCGTCGACCCCGACCGGGCAACGCTGGCGTGTCGCGTCGTTGAGTCGGATGGGTGGTGTCGGCGCTGCGGCGCCGAAGGCGCGGCTCGCGACAGCGTCATTCGCCGCCTCGCGCATGAACCGTTCGGGTGGCGACCAACCGTGCTCGAGGTGACGGTGCGCCGCTACCGCTGCGAGTGCGGCCATGTGTGGCGCCAAGACATGACGCCCGCGGCTGCGCCGAGGGCGAAGATCTCCCGGGGCGGGCTTCGCTGGGCGCTCGTCGCGATCGTGTGCCAGCACCTCACCGTCGCCCGGATCGCCGAAGCGCTCGGGGTGTCATGGAACTGCGCGAACACCGCCGTGTTGGACGAAGGACGGCGGGTGCTGATCGCCGATCCGACACGCTTCGACGGGGTGCGGGTGCTCGGGGTTGATGAGCATGTGTGGCGCCACACCCGCCGAGGCGACAAGTACGTGACCGTGATCATCGACCTCACACCGATCCGCGACGGCCGCGGCCCGGCACGCCTGCTGGACATGGTCGAAGGCCGCACCAAACACGCCTTCAAGACGTGGCTCGCCGCGCGGCCAAAGGACTGGCGCGACGGAGTGGAGGTCGTCGCCATGGACGGCTTCACCGGCTTCAAAACCGCGACGACCGAGGAGCTACCCGACGCAGTCGCGGTCATGGACCCGTTCCACGTCGTGCAGCTCGCCGGCACCGCGCTCGACGACTGCCGGCGACGCGTCCAACAAGTGACGCTCGGCCATCGCGGCCGCACGGGCGACCCCCTCTACGGCGCCCGGCGCACGTTGCAGACCGGCACCAAGCTCCTCACCACCAGACAGCACCAGCGACTCGACACGCTGTTCACCGGCGACGACCACGTCGAAGTGCAGACGACCTGGAGCGTGTATCAGGCCATGATCGCCGCGTACCGCGAACCCGACCGGCGCCACGCCCGCCAACTCATGCAGGCTGTGATCGACTCGCTCAGCGCCGGCGTGCCGAAGGCGCTCAAAGAGCTCGCCCGCCTCGGGCGCACCCTCAAGAAACGCGCTGTTGACGTGCTCGCGTACTTCGACCGGCCCGGCACATCCAACGGTCCAACAGAGGCGATCAACGGCCGCCTCGAACACCTCCGCGGCTCGGCGCTCGGGTTCCGGAACCTCCCCAACTACATCGCCCGATCACTCCTCGAGACCGGCGGCTTCAGACCCCGACTACACCCTCGATTGTGATGAGCCGCCAAAGGCCTGTCCGGGCGGACCGTGCAATACGTCCACACCATCTTGCGCATGGCTCTCGGGTACGCCGAACGCTACGAACTCATCGTCCGCAACCCGGCCGCGCTCGTCCGCACCACCAAAGCGCGCACCGACCCCACCCGCGTGTTCGGCTTCACCCGCGACCAAGCCGTCGCGCTGCTTGACGCAGCACGCGGGGACCGCCACGAAGCGTTCTACACCGTTGCCATCGCCGTCGGGCTCCGACGCGGCGAAGCACTCGGGCTCCGCTGGGCCGACATCGACCTCGACACCGGCACGCTGCGCGTCGAACAACAAGTCCAACGCATCCGCGGCGTCGGCCTTATCATCAACCCCCTCCCCAAAACCAAATCATCACGGCGCACCATCCTGCTCCCCACCATGTGCACCGAGGCCCTCCGCGCCCACCGCACCCGCCAACTCACCGAACGCCTCGCCTGCGGCGAGTACTGGCACGACCACGACCTCGTATTCGCCAGCACCCTCGGCACCCCACTCTGTCCCGCGTCAAGTAGTTGGCAGGATTTCTTTGGGTTGAAAGGTGGGTGTGGTCGGGTCTGCCAGGCCGAGGTGAACCTAGGTGGGCCGGTTCCAGGCGAGGGCTTCGTGAGGGCGGATCGCGTTGTACTCGACGCGGTAGTGCTCGGCTCTCTCGGCGAGCTCGATGGCGTCGTTGATCTCGTCGACGAACAACCGCTCGTACTTCAAGGTGCCGAACCCGCGTTCGCGTGACCCGTTCTGGCCCGGGCTCCGGACCCGGGTCCGGACGTGGTGCAGCTCGGGGTGCGTCGCGATAAACGCTTCGAAGCGGAACGACCGGAACGGGCCACCGTTGTCGGTCACGATCGTGACCGCCGGGACGATCTCGCCCGTGTCGCAGTCGACGGCGCAGCGCTCGATCAACGCGAACCCGAACAGCGCCTGATGCTCGGCCGGCGCCAGCTCGACTGCGTCGATGGCGTCGTGTTGGTTCGCGGTCGGCGACACGTGAAACGCGTGCTCATACTTCGAGTAGTAGTCGCGGCATCCCGCGAGGCGCCACATCCCGCCGGTCGTGGTCTCGAACTCGGTGAAGTCGAGCTGCCACACCTGGTTCGGGCCGGTCGGTTCCCGGGCGAACGCGGCCTTGCGTCGCTCGGCGAGCCGGCGCCGTTCTCGCTGATAGTCAGCAGGCAGGATCAGGCCGCCGTCGCGCAACGTGCGCAGCACGGTCGACTCCGACACGACGTGGCCGTCGTGGCGGGCCAACGCCCAGATCTTGCGATGCCCCCACGTCGGATGCGCCAACGCATGATGTGTCGCGGCGGGTCGGGCGCGGTCGCGTGCCGGGCGCGGCCACGGCCCTTTCGCGCTCCGGCCGGCGCGAGCGCGGGCCTGCCAACGGCGCCAGGTCCGTTCGGGCATGTCGATCAACGCGCAGAACCTCGTGGTCGACATGCCCGCCTCCACGCGGATCACCTCGAGGTCCTCGAAGGGCCCAAGCGGCCCTCCGCAGACTTCTTCCACACCCGGATCTCGACCGCAGCCTCCCCGAGCGCCTGGGTCAACTCCACGACCTCGGCCTCGAGCTGTTCCTCACGACTCGACGGACCCGACTTCCCCGCCGCCAACGCGGTCTTGCCGGCTTCCAAGAAGTCGGCCTTCCATCGGCCGATCGACTGCTCGGACACCTTCTCCCGGCGGGCCGCCTCAACGACACTCAACTCGCCCGCGATCACCGCCAACACGATCCGGGTCTTCTTCTCAACAGGAATCGATGGTGGTCTTCCCATGACGTGGATTCTCCTTCAGGACTGACACAACAGCCCTGCCAAGAATCTTGATGCGCGACAACCACGCTCAACCCACCCACATCACGGTCAGGAGAGCCACGAAAGGCCCGTCGGTCGCGCTGCAACTCGTCGACCTTGCACTCGCGGAATGGGAACTCATCCAGTCCGACGAAGGCCGCCCCTACGCGACACCGAACCGAGGTCCGCGGCTGGCGTCGCCGATCGACGGCGGCC
>JBBQYZ010000447.1:0-3938 GCA_038208205.1 Gemmatimonadales bacterium
GTGTATCCCTCGCCGGTCCTCGGCGACGGACGCGGCGCGAACAAGCCGTGGCTGCTCGAGCTGCCCGACCCGGTGACGAAGGTGCTCTGGAGCTCGTGGGTGGAGATCCATCCCGAGACGGCGAACCGGCTCGGCATCGAGCGCGGCGACATCGTCGAGGTCACGTCGGCCAACGGCAAGGTGCGGGCGCCGGCCTATCTCTATCTTGGCATTCGTCCCGACACCCTTGGCCTCGCCCTCGGGCTCGGGCACCGGGCCGTGGCGGCAATCGACGACTACGAAGGCGATCGCAAAGGGACGGTGCCCACCCAGTGGGGATACGGGCGCTATGCGCGCAATCTCGGCATCCGCGCGCAGGACCTGCTCGCCGCGGGCCCGGACAACGGCGGCGGACTCGCGCTCGCCGGGACGCAGGCGTCGCTCGCGAAGACGGGCGACCACGAGACGCTCGTCTCCACCGAGGGCTCGGCGCGACAGCATGGCCGCGGCATCGCGCAGGCGCTGCTGGTGACCGATCTCGGCGTGCTGCGTGTAGCGGCCGGCTCGGAGAACGCCAGCGGTCTCGCGCCGCAGGGCTCCAACAACCAGGAGAGCGGCGGCGGCGCGTCACAGGGTGAAGGGGCCGGCGGCAAGGCGGAGGGCAAGGGGGGCGAGCACGAGGAGATCCCCGGAATGCCGTCGAACCACTTCCTGCCCGGCCTCCGCTCGCCGGTGGCCGCCGACGCGCAGGGCGTGCTGGGCGCGCCCACCGCGAAGGACAATGGCAAGGACAAGGGGATGTATGCGCCCGAGCACTGGTCGGGGATGGCCAACCGCCGCTGGGCGATGACCATCGACCTGGCGCGCTGCACGGGATGCTCGGCCTGCGTCACGGCCTGCTACTCCGAGAACAACATTCCCACCGTGGGCGCGCCGTGGCAGAACGCGACGGTCTTCGCGGTGCAGAAGGCCGGCTTCAACGTCACGCGCGGCCGCGAGATGAACTGGATCCGCGTCGAGCGCTACTTCGAGGGCGCCGAGCAGGGTGAGTTCACCGAGGACTTCGAGTCGCGGTTCGTACCCATGCTGTGCCAGCACTGTGGCAACGCGCCCTGCGAGCCGGTGTGCCCCGTCTACGCCACGTATCATGCGCCGGACGGGCTCAACGTGCAGGTCTACAACCGTTGCGTCGGCACCCGCTACTGCAGCAACAACTGCCCCTACAAGGTTCGCTACTTCAACTGGTTCGGCTACGGCGAGGAAGACCGCAAGCAGTACGCCTTCCCGGCGCCGTTGAATTGGCAGCTCAATCCCGACGTCACCGTCCGCGGGAAGGGGGTGATGGAGAAGTGCACGTTCTGCGTGCAGCGCATCCGCGGGGCCGAGACGCGCGCCAGGGTCGAGGGCCGCGAGCTCGTCGCCGACGAGTTCACCGTGGCGTGCGCGCAGGCGTGTCCGTCGCGCGCGATCACCTTCGGCGATGCCGCCGATCCGGCTTGGACGGTCGCCAAGCTCGTCGAGGACCGGCGCGCGTACCACGTGTTCGAAGAGCTCAACACCTTCACTGCCATCGCCTACCTGAAGAAGGTCAACCATCCTGGGCCGGCCGCGCCGGCCGGGGCATAGAGGCGACGCATGGCTACCATCGCACCGCCGCGGCGCGGAGACGACCACACGTCCCGGCCGAACGTCCCGTCGGCGAACAATCGCCTGCCGGGTGTGCGCGACTACGAGCAGGTCGACCGCGACGTCCTCGCCACCCTCAAGCCGACCCTGGGTTGGTTCGCCGCGCTCGCCGTCGCGATCCTCTGCCTGCTGCTCGGCATCGCTGCCTGGACCTACCAGATCCACGAGGGCCTCGGCGCCGCTGGCTACCAGCCTCCGGTGATGTGGGGCGTGTACATCGTCACCTTCGTGTTCTGGGTGGGTATCGGCCACGCCGGGACGCTGATCTCGGCGATTCTGTACCTGTTCAGGGCTGGATTCCGGACGACGATCTACCGCGCCGCCGAAGCGATGACCGTGTTCGCGGTCATGACCGCCGGGCTCTTCCCGATCCTGCACCTCGGGCGGCCGTGGAAATTCTTCTGGTTGATCCCATACCCGAACTGGCGCCTGCTCTGGCCGAACCCCAAGTCGCCGTTGGTGTGGGACGTCTTCGCGATCCTCACGTACCTGACCGTCTCGGCCACCTTCTTCTACGTCGGGCTGATACCCGACATCGCGGTGCTGCGCGACCAGGAGACCAATCCGGTTCGGAAGCGGATGTTCGCCGTGCTCTCGCTGGGATGGCGGAACTCGGACCGCGAGTGGCGTCACTTCACGCGGGCCTACCTGTTCCTCGCGGCCTTCGCGACGCCGCTCGTGCTCTCGGTGCACTCCGTCGTGTCGTTCGACTTCGCGATGGCGCTCACGCCCGGTTGGCACGCCACGATCTTTCCGCCCTACTTCGTGGCCGGCGCCATCTTCTCGGGCATCGGCATGGTGTTCACGATCCTCATCCCGCTCCGGAAGCTGTTCCGGCTGGAGCACATGGTGACGATCAACGACCTCGACGCGGCGGCGAAGCTCTGCCTCTTCACCTCGATGGTGGTGGGCCTTGCCTATCTCACCGAGTTCCAGGTCGCGTGGATGTCTGGCAACGCCGTGGAGCAGGAGTACTTCTGGAACCGCGTCTTCGGTCAGTGGGCCTGGGCCGCGTGGATCATGCTGATCTGCAACATGGTCCTCCCGCTGTCGCTGTTCTCGCAGAAGCTGCGTCGCAACACGACCTGGCTGTTCATCCTCTCGATCTTCATCAACATCGGGATGTGGTTCGAGCGGTTCGTGATCGTGATCCCCTCGCTGTCGCACGAGTTCGAGCCCTGGCAGTGGGGAAGTTACGCCCCCTCCTGGGTCGACTATTCGATCCTCCTCGGCTCCTTTGGCTGGTTCTTCATGTGGTTTCTGCTCTTCATCCGGCAGCTTCCCGTGATGGCCATCTCGGAGGTCAAGGAGATCATCCCGCCCAAGATGCGACACCCACGTAGTCGGCTCGACCAGTCGGTCGAGCACGGCGGGATGGCCGCACCGCTGAACAATCCGCCTCCCCTCGCCGGAGGGTCGCACTGATGCAGGGCGTCATCGGAGCCTTCGCCGAGATCGACTCGACCGTGCATGCGGTCGAGGACCTGCGCAAGCAGAATTTCAGCGACATCACCGTGTTCACTCCTACGCCGCGTCACGAGTTCGAGGACGCGCTCGGATCGCCCAAGAGCAGCGTGCGAAAGTTCACCCTGATCGGTGGACTGCTCGGCCTGACGTTCGGCTACTGGATCCCCATCTGGATCTCGGACTACTGGCCGCTCGTCGTGGGCGGGAAGCCGGTCGCCAGCTGGGTGCCCTACACGATCATCGGCTTCGAGCTGATGGTCCTCTTCGGCTCACTCTCGACCGTGTTCGGCATGTTCGCGCTGTCGCGCCTCCCGCGTCTCACCATGACCGTTGGCTATGACGCACGGTTCAGCCACGGCGACTACGGCGTGTGGGTCGTCGCCGGTCCGGACCGCGCGACGGAAGCGGCCGATGTGCTGCGGAAGCACGGTGCGGTGGAGGTGCGGAGTGAGCGCTGACCTGCTCGGCCGCGCGCGCCGCTACGGCGCCCTCGGCGTCGTCGTCACGGGCCTCGGCGCCTGCTCCTGGTTCACTGACTTCAAGGAGCAGCCCAAGTTCGACCCCTGGGAGTCGACGAGCGAGAAAGTCCCGATGCGAGGGAATCCGCAGAACTCCGTCTCCGTCTACGGGTCGTTCGCGCCCGGCTTCGCCGTGTCGCGCGAACGACTTCCCGGCACGATCGACTCGATGAGCAACATCGCCAATCCGGTTCCTCCGGATCCGCGCTCGTTGCTGAACGGACGGAAGTACTACTCGATCAACTGCGCGGTCTGTCACGGCGACGCGGGAAAGGCGATGGCCGAGGC
>JBBQYZ010000448.1:0-3934 GCA_038208205.1 Gemmatimonadales bacterium
GACCCTGCAGCCCGCGGCGACGCTGCAGCCCGGTCTAGCACAGCAGTCCGGCATGGCACAGCCACAGGAGCCGGCGCAACCGATGGAACGCGTGACTGTTCGCTTCGCGTGGCGTGGCAAGTCCGCCGCGTCCGGGCGACCGGAGGGCGTCATGTGATCGCCTCCATCTCTGAACGCCTCTCGGCACACGAGCGACGCACTCTGCTGCGCGGCATGGCCATCGTCGTCTCGCTGTTCGCCCTCTCGTCTGGCCTGCCACGGTATCGGGCGTGGCGAGCTGCCACCCTCGCAGACGCCGAGCGCGAGATGTCGGCTCGAGCACGAGTCGAGGCCAGTGTCATCAGGTTCAGTCGTACCTCACTAATGCTGTCAAGAGCGAAGAGCAAGCTCGCGTCCCTTGATTCCATCCTGCTGCCGGGAGCCTCCACGTCTGAGGCTAGGACTACGCTCGCGTCGGCGATCAGCGAAGCCGCAGAAGGGGCCGAAGCTCAGCTCGGGTCGATACAGGTGCGAACGGACTCCACCCCGCATGCGCGCTTGAGCCGCATCGGGGCGCGGGCAAGCGTGACTGGCGACATCGAATCGCTCGCCCTGTTTCTCGAGTCCCTAGAGGCAGGTCCCCCGGCGCTCGCCGTGCGCGAGTGGAGCATTAGCGGTGGGACGCCGAGCGTTGCGTCGACGCAGCCTCTGATGCTTCGCATGGATGTCGTCGTCGAGGGTATTGCGCGGACGCCAGGCAAGCGGCCGTTCTGATGAACTCCGCCTGGACGGAACGCGCGCTGTGGACAACGACGGTCGTGAGCGTCGTGTTCGCCGTTTACGGCGCCCGGAGCAGCAGGACGTCGCATGTCCCTCTGTCTGCACTCGGCACGTTTCCACGCCTGGATCTGCGGACGCCGTCGAGCGACTCGTTGCTCGATGCGGTGGGTGTCGCGCGCGAGCTCGACCTCTTCCGCCCGGGTCGTTCGCCGGTCGACAGCGCAGCCATCGCTCCAGCGTCCGGAGTCATGACAGGAGCGCTGGGAGGGGGGACGCTCCCGACCTCTCGACCACAGCTGATCCTGCGAGGGCTCGTTGGAGGTCCATCGTTGGACGCCGTCGTCGAGGGGTTACCTGGCGTGCAAGGTGCGGCCGTGTTACGCGCGGGGGAGACCGTCGCCGGCATCACCCTGCGCGCCGTGCGCCGAGATACCGCCATCCTCGTCGGAAGGGATACCACATGGAAGCTCACTGTTCGGCGCTTCTGAGGAACGCCGACATGGCCCGGTGCGCGAAGCTGATTGGACGTACCGCGCGCCGAGCGCTCGCCGCGGCGCTCGTGATCACCATGCCGGTGGGTGCACAGCGAGAACCCGTCGTGGTGGCGGCCGGCGACAGCGTGATGATTCGCCTGGTGGATGTGGACCTCCGTGCCGCGGTGCAGGCGCTGTCGCGATTCATGGATCGTCCGGTCGTGTTCAGCGGCGCGGCCGGAGCGCGCGTCACGCTGGAGTCGCCCCGGCCGGTCGCGCGCGCCGACGTGCCCAGAATGCTCCGGGGACTGCTCGAGAGCCAGAACATCGAGCTAGTCACCGACTCCGCTGCCGGCATCTATCGCCTTCGAGCGCGGGACCAGTCGCGACCATTCGCGTCGGGGCCGGCATCGATTGCGGGAGGGCGGTCTCCACTCGAGCTCTTCGTCATCCATCTTCGACACGCCAAAGCCAGCGAGGTGGCGGCCACGGTGAATTCCCTCTACGGGCGCTCGAGCGCCTTCGGTGAAGTTGGGGAGCGTGCAGGCTCGACGCTGTCACGCGACCTCACGCAGCAGCAGGCGCCGCCGGTCGGCGAGGCGCCTGCGCAGGCGGTCGTCAGCATCGCTGGACGAGCCGCGTCGCTGGCGGGCGAGATCACGATCGTGCCCGACGTGCGTGCGAACCGCCTCCTCATCCGCGCCTCACGCGCCGACTTCGCACTCATTCAGGCGGCCGTGAGTGAGCTGGACGTCCGCCCCCTTCAGGTGCTCGTGGAAGTCATGATCGCCGAAGTTCGGCGCGACCGCAGCCTGGACTTTGGCGTGGAATACAATCTCGGCCAGACGACGGTCAGGCGCGGGACCAACACCGCTGTTCAGGCCACGACGGCGGGCGCGGGGCTGACCGACTTCGTCGTGAAGGTCATGGGCATCAGCAACGCGCAGTTCGTCGCCACGATCACCGCCGCCGCATCGCGAGGAGACGCCACGATCATCTCGCGCCCGGTGCTCATCGCGGCGAACAATGAGCGTGCCGAGATCAATGTGGGCAGCCAGCGTCCTTTCGTACAGGTCGCCCGCATTCTCCCCACGGACAACGCGGCGCGCGACCAGGTGGTGCAGTACAAGGACGTCGGCACCCGCCTGAGCATCGTCCCGACTATCAGCGCCGACGGATACATCATGCTGCAGGTCGTCCAGGAGGTGAACGTGGCGACCGCCGAGCAGGCCTTCAACGCACCGATTATCTCGACGCGATCCGTGGAGACCCGTCTGCTCGTGAAGGATCGCCAGACGGTAGTGCTGGGTGGCATCACCGACCAGCAACGGGAGCACACCCAGTCGGGCGTGCCGTTTCTGTCATCGATTCCGTGGATCGGCGGGTTGTTCGGTCGTGTCACGCATCAGACCTTGCAAACGGAGCTCTTCCTGTTCCTGACGCCACGGATCATCTCCAGCGATGCCGACGCCGATTCGGTCACCTCACCCTTCGAGCAGCGCGCGAGGAAGATCGACCATGACTGACACTCGCGAGCAGGCGATCGAGACGCTCCTTGTTGGAGAGTCGAGGGCCATCCGAGAGATTCGCCGTGAGATTCTTCGGTTCGCGCCAACGAAGCTGCCGATCCTCATCGAGGGACCGACCGGGTCGGGAAAGGAGTTGGTCGCTCGGGCAATTCATGGTGCCAGTCGGCGTGACGGGTCGCTTGTCGCATTCAACGTTTGTGCCCTCGGGGACGGGATGTTTGAGGACGCGCTGTTCGGACATGTGCGCGGCGCTTTCACCGGTGCCGCTGGGGACGCCGTTGGCTACTTGGGAGAAGCGAACGGCGGCTCGGTCTTCCTGGACGAGATCAGCGGCTTGTCGATCCAGTCACAAGCCAAGTTGCTACGAGCGTTGGAAACGGGAGTCTTTCGCCCGATCGGGGCAAGTCGGGACCGACTCAGCGACTTTCGGCTACTCTCGGCGAGCAATGAGAACCTGAGGACGATGGCGCGTGAGCGGCGATTTCGTGTCGACCTGCTGCACCGGGTCGGCGGCTGCATCCTCACGTTGCCTTCGCTTAGCGAGCGGCGCGAGGACATTCCGATCCTAATCAGACACTTCCTGTCCGCCGGACATGCCATCAGCAACCAGGCGATCGAGAGGCTTCAAAGCCACGAATGGCCGGGTAACGTGCGGGAACTGCGGCACGCGGTAGATCGCCTCGTCGTAGTTGCAGAAGGGAGTGACATCGCGCTCGCGCACGTGAACGTGGTCACCCGCGCTTCAGGACAAGCTGGGCATGCACTCGAACCCGACTTGTTATTTCGTGCTAGCTTGATCGACATTCTGGAGGAGGCAGATTGGAATACAGCAGTGGTTGCGTGCCGGCTGAAGGTGCATCGCGCTACCGTCTACCGTTGGATGAGCCGCCTTCGAATCGCCGGGCCCCAGGCGCGCACCGACATAAAGTTGTCTGCGGCAGGGGTCCGAGGATCCGCCGTCCTCGACTTGGGACGAGTTAATACATGACCCGGCCCATCTGGCTCAACGAGGACATCATGGCGAAGTACCGGCCCGAGATGCGGAAGTTCTACTACGATCCGAGCCGGTTCAAGACGTACCTGGAGCAGCTCGGCGTCACGTACCCGACGGTGCGGAAGGTGGTGCAGTAGCGCCGCGCTAGTTGCGCCCCCCGAGCGACGGCCACACCTGCC
>JBBQYZ010000449.1:0-3932 GCA_038208205.1 Gemmatimonadales bacterium
GGTGCGACGCGAGTTCCGCGGCCTCTGGATCGCGACGGTGAGCAACATCGACTGGCCGTCGCGTCCGACCCTCACGTCGGACCAACAGCGTGCCGAGCTGGTGTCCATTCTGGACCGCGCCTCGGCCGCGGGGATGAACGCGATCGTCCTGCATGTGCGCCCCGCCGCCGATGCGGTGTACCGGTCGTCGTACGAGCCCTGGGCGGCGCTGCTGACGGGAACGCAGGGCACCGATCCGGGTTGGGATCCGCTCGCCTTCGCCGTCACCGAAGCACACCGGCGCGGGCTGGAACTGCACGCCTGGGTGAATCCCTTCCGCGCCGGCAACGCGTCGGACACGCTGCCGGGCAGGCTCGCCTCGAACCACGTGTACAACCAGCAGCGCGAGCTCGTGCGCGTGTACGCTTCGCAGCTCTGGCTCGATCCGGGCGAGCCCGCCGTGCAGGACCGCACCATGCGCGCGGTCCTCGACATCGTGAACCGCTACGACGTGGACGCGATTCACCTCGACGACTACTTCTATCCGTATCCCGTGGCGGATTCGGCGCGCCGGCTGATCCCGTTCCCCGACAGCGCCACCTACGCGCGCTACGGTGCCGGCACGCCGATCGACGACTGGCGCCGCGCGAACGTGGACCGGTTGGTCGAGCGGCTCTACCGCGAAGTGCACGCGGCCAGGCCCACCGCGCAGGTCGGCATCTCACCCTTCGGCATCTGGCGTCCCGGCAACCCCGCGACCGTGACGGGACTCGACTCATACAGCGCGATCTACGCCGACTCGCGGAAGTGGCTGCAGAACGGGTGGGTGGACTACCTGGCCCCGCAACTTTACTGGAAGATCGACCCGCCGCAGCAGAGCTTCACCGCGCTGCTCGACTGGTGGCTCGCCAACAATCCGCGCGGCCGGCACGTGTGGCCCGGCCTCGCGACCTATCACGTGTTCGACGCCAACAACCCGTGGCCAGCGAGCGAGATCGCGGCGCAGGTCGCGGCAACGCGTGCCCGGCCGGCTGGCGGGCTGCTGTTCTACAACACCAGCACTACCCTGTCGCGGAACGGCGGCGAGATCGCCGGTCTGCTCGCGCGCGAGCTCTTCACCGACGTCGCCCTTCCTCCCGCCTCGTCCTGGCTCGGCAGTGGATCGCCCGCGCCGCCCGCGATCACCGTCGGCGCGACGACCGCGGCGGGAACGAGCGTGGCGTTGCGCTCCGCGACGATGCCGCGGCGGTGGCTCGTGCGGTCTCGCGCCGGCGACGTGTGGACGACCCGCGTGTTCTACGGCGACCAGGGAGCACAGACACTCCCGGGCGCGGTGGACTGGGTCGTGGCGAACGCCGTGGACGCGGCGGGGACTCTGAGCGAGGACGCCGTCTGGAGACGGCCGTGACGGAACGACTCACCACCCGCCGCTCATAGCTCCACCCGCACCTCTCGCAACGCCGCCGTCACCGACGCGATATCACCCCGACTCGACATGTCGAGCACCGCTGCACTGACCCGCACCACCTCGAACCGCATCCCGAGTGTCTCGATCGCCAGCTGCACCGCCTGCGGCAGCTCGCGCTCGCCCCGCGCCGAGAGCGGCACCTCGCGGCAGGCACGAAAGATCGTCGGCGTGAACAGCCAGCAGTTGAGACTCGCGTAGAGCGGCCGGCCGTCGAGCATCGCGGGGGTCGGCGTCGCGAGCACGCGCCGCAGGCGCCCGTCATCGTCCACGTCGAGCGCGCCGAACCGCGCCACCTTCTCGCGCGCCACGTTTCCCTCGCGCACGAGCGTCTCCCGCTCGAATCCGATGAGCGCCGGCGTGGTCCGCCGCTGCAGCTCGGCGAGTGCGCTCGCCGGGTAGTAGTTGTCCGAGTTGATGACGACGAAGCTCTCATCGCCGGCGAACCGCTCGGCCGCGAGCACGGCGTCGGCCGTGCCGAGGGGCTGCTGCTGCACGGCGAAGTGGATGCGCACCCGGCGCGGCACTGCGTCGCGCTCGTAGTGGTCGCGCACGAGGCCATGCTCCGGGCCGATCACCAGGCAGACGTCGGTGAATCCGGCGTCGGCGAGCGCGCTGACCAGATAGTCCATGAAGGGGCGGCCGATCGGGATCATTCCCTTCACTCCGCGGTCGGCCGCCGCCGACTGAGCCGCGTCGAGGGCCGCGCCATCGTCCGCCTTGCGCATCCGCGTGCCGAGCCCACGGGCGAGGATCACCGCGCGGCTCGTCGTCGCGCCGGGTCGCGCATCATCTTTCACGTCGACCACGTCCTCGTCACTCGCCGCAGCATGCTCCGCATCCTCCTTCGCCTCCGCGTGTCTTCCGCATGATCGATCTTCAGTCGCACTTCGGCGGGATCGACGTCTACCTGTTCGATCAACTGCTCCGGGGCCGCGTGCCGCGCGGCGCCGTGGTGCTCGACGCCGGCTGCGGCGCGGGACGAAACCTCGTGTACTTCCTCCGCGAACAGTACGACGTGCGAGGCGCCGACGCCGACCCGGCCGCGGTGGACGCCGTGCGCCGCCTCGCGCGCGAGCTCGCGCCGGCGACGTCGCCCGACGCCTTCCGCACCGAACCGGTGGAGGCGATGAGCTTCGACGACCGCAGCGCCGACCTCGTGATCAGCAGCGCGGTGCTGCACTTCGCGCGCGACGAGACGCACTTCGATGCGATGCTGCGCGGGAGCTGGCGCGTGCTCCGGCCCGGTGGGCTGTTCTTCTGCCGCCTCGCCGGCATGACCGGCCTCGAAGGGCTGCTTCGCCCGCTCGGTGCTGGGCGCTACTCGCTGCCCGACGGCTCCGACCGATTCCTCGTCGACGAGCATCGGCTTCGCGCCGCGACCGACTCGCTCGGCGGCCAGCTCGTGGACCCGATCAAGACCACCGTCGTGCATGGCCAGCGATCGATGATGACCTGGGTGGTGCGGCGGCGCGACTGAGCGGTGGGCACTTGCGGGCTCAGCTCGGCGGAGCCACATCTGTCGCGACCCTTCACCGGCGCCACCAGCGGAGCCTTCATGCGCGCGTCATTTGGTGTTCTGCTCGTCGTCGTCCTCGTTGCATTCGCCGTCCCCCGGTCGGCCGAGGCGCAACAGTCGGTCTCCGTCGGCGCCGCCGTGCTCGCGCCGTTGCCGTCGCGGGCCGGCGCGTGTCGGGCCGCCGAGGGTGAGCGCGCGGTGACGCTGTGGTTCGATGACTCGCCGGCTCGGTCGCTCTCCGCGGCCACGAGCTCCACCGGGGCGGTCGTGCGCTTCACGGCCGTCGCGTCGTCTGCCGCCGGTGCGACGCCGCGCGAGCGCCAGAGTGTCACGGTGTCCTTCTCGGACGACGAACGGATGCGAGATGGCGAGCGCCGGTACCATGTGAACGGGCCCAATGGCCGCTCCGCCGACCAGGCGGCGCCAGTGACCAGCGCCGACGTGCTCAGCGCGCTGTACCTCGCGAAGCAGGTGCTGGCGCGGTGCGCGCAGGTGGGACGCTGATCGGACGGCGCGTGCCGTGCCCGTCGCCGTCGGCGGACGATTCGATCCGTTCGCCGAATCCGGCGCTCCGCGTCCTCTGAGCGGCAGGTGAAGCTCGCCCGCTACATCGCCACCCTGGGCTACGGCTCGCGCCGCGACGTCGAACGTCTGTGCGCGTCCGGCCGGATCACTCGTCAGGGCGGACATCAGCTAACCGCGACCGACGAGGTCGGACACGAGATCGCGCACGACGACATCCGGGTGGACGGCGCGCCGCTCGATGTCGCGGTCGGCACCGTGGTCATGCTGCACAAGCCGGTGGGCTACGTGTGCTCCACACGCGAGGCGAGCCGGCTGGTGTACGAGCTCCTGCCACCGCGCTTCCGCGAGCGCACCCCGGTGATCGCTCCCGTCGGCCGCCTCGACCGCGACAGCTCAGGGCTGCTCCTCCTCACCGATGACGGACCGCTCAATCACCGCATCACC
>JBBQYZ010000450.1:0-3931 GCA_038208205.1 Gemmatimonadales bacterium
GGCGTCGTTCTTCCTGCCACGCAGCATCCGCCGCCGGCTCAAGGTGATCGGGCGGGGATGATCGCCGGGCCCTTCCGTCGTCCTGGCTCCGGCCCTACGTTTCGCCATGGCGACCACAATCCGTTCGGACACTCCGACCACCCGGCCCGCGAATCAGCCTGCTGCTGAGAGCGGGCCGTTGCGTGCCAGCCTGACCAACGGCGCGGCGCGCGTGCGGGAGGACGTCGCGCTCACCTTCGACGACGTCCTCCTCACCCCCCGCCACTCGGTCACCCATCCGAAGGATGTGTCGACCCGCTCCTGGTTCTCGCGCAAGATCGAGCTGAACGTGCCCCTCATCTCGGCGGCCATGGACACGGTCACCGAGGCCGAGATGGCGATCGCGATGGCACGGGCGGGGGGTATCGGAGTGCTCCACAAGAACATGTCCATCGACCGACAGGCGATGCAGGTGGACATCGTGAAGCGCAGCGAGAGCGGAATGATCCTGAACCCGTACACGCTTCCCGAGACCGCGTCGCTCCGCGAGGCCGGCAACCTGATGTCGCGCTTCCGGGTAAGCGGGGTGCCGATCGTCGATGGCGAGGGGCGCTTGGTCGGCATCATTACCAACCGCGACCTCCAGTTCGAGCGCAGCCTCGACCGCCCCGTTGCCGAAGCGATGACCAAGAAGGGTCTCGTCACGGCGCCCGAGGGAACGGATCTCGACGAGGCCGAGCGCATCCTGGCGAAGCATCGAGTGGAGAAGCTCCCGGTGGTGGACAAGGACCGGCGGCTGAAGGGACTGATCACCGTCAAGGACATCCATAAGCGCCGGCAGTACCCCACGGCCAACAAGGACCAGCACGGCCGACTGCGCTGCGCCGCGGCGATCGGCGCCGCCGGCGATTTCCTGGTGCGCGCGCGGGCCCTGATCGACGCCGGTGTCGACGCGCTGATCATCGACACCGCACACGGTCACGCCGACGGGGTGCTGATCGCGACCGAGAGTGTTCGCGCGGCGTTTCCCGACGTGCAGCTCGTCGTCGGCAACGTGGCGACGCGCGAGGGCGCGCGCGCGCTCGTGGAGCGCGGCGTCGACGCGGTCAAGGTCGGAGTGGGTCCTGGCTCGATCTGTACCACGCGTGTGGTGACCGGCGTGGGCGTGCCACAGCTCACCGCGGTGTTCGATGCCGTCGAGGGCGCGGGCGACGTCCCGGTGATCGCCGACGGCGGCATCAAGTACTCGGGCGACGCCGTGAAGGCGCTCGCCGCCGGAGCATGCAGCGTGATGATGGGGAGCATGCTGGCCGGTACCGAGGAGAGCCCGGGGGAGACCTTCCTGCTCGAGGGGCGCCGCTTCAAGATGGTGCGCGGCATGGGTTCCCTCTCGGCGATGCAGGACGGTAGCGCCGACCGCTACTTCCAGGAGGGCGAGCTCTCGCCCAAGAAGCTCGTTCCCGAGGGGATCGAGGGGCGCGTGCCGTATCGCGGCCCGGTGGCCGATGTGCTCTACCAGATGGTCGGCGGCATGCGAAGCGGGATGGGCTACGTGGGCTGTGGCACGATCGAGGAGCTGCGCACGCACACGAGCTTCGTGCGCATCACCGCCGCCGGATTGCGCGAGTCGCACCCGCACGACGTGACGATCACGCGGGAAGCGCCGAATTACAGCTTGTGAATGGCGGTGCGAGGTCCGGAGTTCGAAGTGACGTCTTCGTTGTCACTTCCTACGTCGAACCTCCCACCGTTTTCCTTGACATCACGCGCACCCGCGACGAAGTTGTCGCGTCCTCACCCTGTATACAATCCACCCCACCGACGGCGCCGCTCACGCGGGCCGGTCGAGCTGCTCTGCGGAGACTTCCCGATGGGTTTGTGGTCGAGAAAGAGTGTCACCGTCCTCCAGCGCGAGGCGGCCGAAGAGGGTGAAGGGGGGCTGCGCCGCACGCTCACCGCGTCGAACCTGACGCTGCTGGGCATCGGCGCCATCATCGGAGCCGGCATCTTCGTCCTCACCGGCAACGCCGCGGCTGAGTATGCGGGTCCGGCGGTCGTGCTGTCGATGATTCTCGCCGGCGTCGCCTGCGGCTTCGCTGGACTGTGCTACGCGGAGTTCGCGAGCATGATCCCGATTGCCGGCTCGGCGTACACGTACGGCTACGCCACGCTCGGCGAGTTCGTCGCGTGGATCATCGGTTGGGACCTCATGCTGGAATATCTGTTCGGCGCCGCGACGGTCGCCGTGGGGTGGTCGGGCAACTTCGTCCCCTTCCTGAAGGAGTTCGGGGTCACCTTTCCGGCGGCCTACGCCAACGCCCCGTTCGCCGTCGACGCGGCCAACAACTTCTCGCGCACCGGCGCCACGCTGAACATCCCGGCCATGGTGCTCGTCGGCCTGATGACCTGGATCCTCGTCATCGGCATCAAGGAGTCGGCGCGATTCAACAACGTGATCGTGTTCCTGAAGCTCGCGATCATCTTCCTGGTGATCGGGTTCGGGTTCATGTACGTGAACACCGCCAACTGGCATCCATTCATCCCGGCGAACGCCGGGCGCTTCGGTGCGTTCGGGTGGAGCGGCGTGCTGCGAGGCGCCGGGGTGATCTTCTTCGCCTACATCGGGTTCGACGCGGTCAGCACGGCTGCCCAGGAGGCGAAGAACCCGCAGAAGGACATGCCGATCGGCATTCTCGGGTCGCTGTTCGTCTGCACGATTCTCTATGTGCTGATGGCGCTCGTCATGACGGGCATGGTGCACTACTCCAAGCTGAACGACCCCGCACCGATCCTCGTCGCGGTCGCCGCCGCCGGCTCCTCGCTCGCGTGGCTGCGCTACGCGGTCGAGATCGGATCGCTGCTCGGCCTCGCGTCGGTCGTGCTCGTGATGCTGATGGGCCAGCCGCGCGTCTTCTACTCAATGGCGCGCGATGGTCTACTGCCTCCCGTGTTCGGCAAAGTGCACCCCCGCTACAAGACGCCGTACATCACGACCATCCTCACCGGATCCGTCGCGGCGGTCGTCGCCGGACTGTTCCCGATCGGCCTGCTCGGGCAGCTCGTCAGCATCGGCACGCTCCTCGCCTTCGTGATCGTCTGTGCCGGCGTCTGGATCCTCCGGGTCCGGTCGCCCGAGATCCCGCGCGCCTTCAAGACGCCTCTCGTGCCCCTCGTGCCGATCCTCGGCATCGTGAGCTGCTTCGGCCTCATGGCCGCGCTCCCGAAGGACACCTGGTATCGCTTGCTCGTCTGGCTGGCCCTCGGCCTCGTCATCTACTTCCTCTACAGCCGCAAGCACTCGCACATCGGCCGCGGCGAGACGCAGCACCACATGGGCGACTGACGCCCGCGCCACTAGATTGGAGAGCGGCGCCCTCCGGGGCGCCGCTTCTCGTTTCCTCCTCTGCCACGACCGTGCCGACCGATCTGCTCACCGTCCCCGCTGCACGCCGTACCGCCATCGAGGCCTTCAGGCTCGAGCTCGTGCGCGGGCGACGCGTGGCGCTCAGCACGCACCTCAACGCCGACGGCGACGGCTGCGGGTCGGAGAGCGCGCTCTCGCGCATGCTCGCCGCGCACGGCCTCCAGCCGCGCATCGTCAACCCGACGCCCTGGCCCGACATGTTCGACTTCCTCCTCGGCGTCGGCGTGGACGACCAGTCACGCCGCGGCACGAAGGCGCTCAGGGACATCGACCTGCTGGTGGTGCTCGACATCAGCGACGTCAAGCGCCTCGGCGTGTTGACCGAGTCGGTGCGCGCGCTGACGGTGCCCAAGCTCGTGATCGACCATCACATCGAGTCCGACGACCCGGCGGGCTCCGTCGTGGTGTCGGACATCACCGCCTGCGCGACGGCGGAGCTGGTCTACGACGTGGCGATGGTGATGGGGTGGGACATCACTCCCGAGATCGCCCGGTCGCTCTACACCGGAATGCTGACCGATACAGGGG
>JBBQYZ010000451.1:0-3906 GCA_038208205.1 Gemmatimonadales bacterium
GCTCGAGGGGTTGCAGACGCTCGACTTGGGACGCGGTCCGCAGACCGACATACTCGCCGTCTCGCTGTCAGCCACCGATTACATCGGGCACCGCTACGGTCCCGATTCGCGCGAGCAGCACGACAACATCCTCCGCCTCGACCGCGCCCTCGGTGCGTTCATCGATTCGCTGTACAAGGTGCGGGACTCGAGCACGATCGTCTTCGCACTGACGGCCGACCACGGCGTCACCGCGTTTCCCGAGCTCGCCGCCCAGCGCGCCAACCGACCGGCTCCGCCACGCTACGACCTGCGTCCCGCGGCGGCGGCGCTCAAGTCCGCGCTGCAGCAATCACACGTCGACCCGGCCGCCGTGTCGCTCGACGGGCCGCTCGTCTACGTGGACCGCGAGGCCTTCACCCGAGCCGGCGCGGACGCGGACCCGATCCTGGCGCGTTACGCCAGCGCCGTCCGTGCCACCCCGGGGATCGCGCGCGTCGACCGCGTGCGCGACCTGGCGACGCGAGACACCGTTCGTGACGCGGTCTCCCGGCGCTGGGTGCACATGATCCCGCCCGATTCGCCGGTGGAGTACGTCATCACACCGCGGGAAGGGGCGTACCCGGCCGGCGCCACCATCGCCGAGCACGGGATCCCGTACGACGACGACGCCCACGTGCCGGTGATCTTCTACGGCCCCTGGTTCCGGGCCGGGCGCTACACCGAGCGCGCGCTGGTGGCCGACATGGCCCCGACGCTGGCGCGCGTGGCCGGCGCCCCGCCCACCGAGCGACTGGATGGCCGCGTGCTCACGCAGGCGCTCATCCCAGCGCTCGCGCGCGCACCCGCGCCCGCGGCGCGGCGCTGACGGCGGTGGACCGACCACGACGCGTGCAGGGCCTCGCCGGCCTGCGGAACGCCTTCGACGAGGTGCGCTTCGGCGGCACCCGCACGCTGAACCTGCGCGCGTCGCTGCCCACCGCGCACGAGGCGGCCGAGCGCGTGGAGCGCTGGCTGCGCCAGCATCAGGTGCAGCAGTCGGGCGAGGTGCTCGTCATCACCGGGCGCGGTAACAACAGCGAAGACGGCATCTCGGTAGTGCGCGAGGCGTGCATGCGCATCTTCCACGAGATGCGGCGCAAGGGCGTGATCGCGGAATTCGTCGAGCACACGGCTGGCTCGTTCGTCGTCACGCTCGCGCCCGTGAAAGCGATGTTCGACGCCGCGAGCCGGCGACGCGAGCAGACGCCACTCCCGAAGCCCGCCACGCCTCCCACCCTCGAAGCACTCTCGGACGAGACGCGCCAGCTCCTGCGCGCGCTCGCCGAGCGCTCGCTCGACGCCCTCGGCGTGCGGGACCGGGCCCCGTTCATGGAGGGCGAGATGCTCAAGCTGTTCGGCACATTGGCGAGCACGGTGCCCGAGGGACCTGACCGCGAACGACGACTACGCGACGCCGCGCAGGCCGCGATGTCGGAGTTCGACTAGCGCCGCAGAGTCACCTCCCGGGCGCTCGGCACCTTCGCCTCGCGTGGTGCGGACGGGCAGCTGCCTTCCGCGCGTGATGACGGTGCGCAGGGACACGCTGCGGCTCCGAGTGCCGGCGGGCCCTCACGCCGGCCTCGCGCGAAGGCCAGATTGACTCCACGCCGCCGGATCGCGGCGCGCCCGGATCCCCCCGTCGAACCCCATCCCGCCAGTACATGTCGCTCGATCTGTTGTTCGTCCGGCCCTCGCGGACACTTCGTCTCGCGAGCGCGGCGTTCGCGCTCCTCGCCGCACCGTCGCTGCGCGCGCAGCAAGGCACTGTACTTCCTGGGTACGCGCCCGCCGCCTCGGCGGCCGAGCGGGCGCTCGAGGCGGGAGCCATCACCCGTCCCGATCCTGCGCGCGCCCGCGAGCACTCGCGCGCGCTCTCGGTCGAGACGCACGTGTCGGGCACGCCGGCCCAGTCGCGCACGCGCGATTACGTGATCGCGCAGATGCGCGCGATGGGGCTCGAGACCGAGGTGCGTCGTTACGATGTGTTCCTGCCGCACCCGACCTCGGTGCAGCTCTGGCGCGTCTCGCCACGCCCGAAGGCGCTGGCGCTCGCCGAGCCGCCGGTGGCCGGCGATCCGACGTCGTCGCGCGCCCAGTACCTCACGGTGAACGGCTACAGCGGGCAGGGCGACGTGACCGGCGACGTGGTGTACGTGAACTACGGGCTGATCGAGGACTACGCGCAGCTCGACTCGATGGGTATATCCGTGCGCGGCAAGGTGGTGATGGCACGCTACGGCCGCTCGTTCCGGGGCATCAAGGCGCGCGAGGCGGAGAAGCACGGCGCGACGGCACTACTCATCTACAGTGACCCGCAGGACGACGGCTACGCGCGCGGCGATGTCTACCCGGCTGGCCCGATGCGCAATCGCGACGGCGTGCAACGCGGCAGCGTGATGAACGGGGCGGGCGACCCCGCCACGCCCGGCTATGCCGCCACGGCGAACGCACCGCGCATTGCGGCCGACCGCATGGACGTGCCGCACATTCCGGTGGTCCCCATCTCGTACGGCAACGCGGCCGAGTTCCTCGAGGGACTGCGCGGCCGCGACATCCCGCAGGGGTGGCAGGGCGGCCTCGCCTTCCGCTACCACGTCGGCCCCGGACCGGTGCGGGCCCGCGTCCGCGTCGTGGACGACCGCGCCACCAGGGGCACGAAGCCGATCTTCGATACCTTCGGCGTCGTGCGTGGCAGCGAGTTCCCCGACGAGCTGGTGATCGTGGGCGGCCACCGCGACGGCTGGGGACCCGGGACAGCGGACAACGTGAGCGGCACCGTGAGCGTGCTGGAGGCGGCACGTGCGGTGGCTGAGGCGGTCCGCGCGGGGCAGCGCCCCAAGCGCACGATCGTCTTCGCGACGTGGGACGCCGAGGAGTGGGGACTGATCGGCTCGACGGAGTACGTGGAGGACGACTCGCTCCGGCTCATGCGCGGCGCGATCGCCTATCTCAACCAGGACGTCGCGGCGCAGGGTGCGCGGTTCGGCGGCGGCGGCTCGCCCTCGCTCCGTGCCACCCTGCGCGACGTGGCGCGCCAGGTGCCTGATCCCAACGGGAAGGGCAGCGTGTACGCCGAGTGGCGCCGCGCGAGCGCGGTGGCCGACTCGGCGGAGCCGGCGATGGGCGATCCCGGCGGCGGCTCCGACTTCGCCGGCTTCTACAATCACCTCGGCATCCCGATTGCCGAGTGGGGGTTCGGGGGCGCGGGCGGCGTGTACCACTCGCAGTACGACGACTTCGCGTGGATGACGCGCTTCGGCGACACGAGCTTCGCGTATCACGCCACGGCGGCCCGCATCGCGGCGGCGATGGTGTTGCGCCTCGCGAACGCTGACGTGCTGCCGTACGACTACGTGGAGTTCGCGCGCACGATGCAGCGCTACCTCCCGCCGATCGACCGCGCACTCGCCGCGAAGCAATGGCGCGGCTCCACGACCGCGTTGCGCGAGGCGATCGGCACGATGGAGCGCGAAGCGAGCGCGTTCGGCGCGGCGCGCGACCGCGCGCTCGCCGACGGGTCCCTGTCGCGCGATCGCCGCGCCGCGGTGAACGCTGCACTGCGCGGCGTCGAGCGTGCGCTGGTGCGCCCCGAGGGACTCCGCACCCGGCCCTGGTATCGCAACCTGATCTACGTCGCCGACGTCGACAACGGCTACGCCAACATGGCCTTTCCCTCGATCAACGAAGCGGTCCGCGCCAACGACGAACGGCTCACCGGCGACGAGATCGCCGATCTCGCGCGCCGGTTCGGCTCCGCCACGCGCGCGCTCGCCGAGGCCCGCGCCGCGTTCGACGGGCGGTGAGGGAGCGGGTGGAACCAAGCCTCCACCGCTGCCGCGGAGGGCGCGGGCGGTGATCGCGTTCCGTGGATGAGCTCGTATCAGA
>JBBQYZ010000452.1:0-3904 GCA_038208205.1 Gemmatimonadales bacterium
CTTCAAGCTCGAGCGCGAGCGACTTATCGCCCGACTTGATGATGCGACCGCCGGCCAGCACGTGCACATAGTCGGGGACGATGTAGTTGAGCAGCCGCTGATAGTGGGTGACGACAATCGTGGAGCGGTCGGCGCGCCGAAGCGAGTTGACGCCGGCGGCGACGATGCGCAGGGCATCGATGTCGAGGCCGGAGTCGGTCTCGTCGAGGATGGCCAGCCTGGGCTCGAGCACCGCCATCTGCAGGATCTCGTTCCGCTTCTTCTCGCCGCCCGAGAACCCAGTGTTCACCGAGCGTGACAGCATGTCGCTCTCCATCTCCACGAGCTTCATCTTCTCGTCCATGATGTCGGCGAAGCTCATCGGGTCGATCTCCTCCTCGCCGCGCGCCTTGCGGATCTCGTTGTACGCTGCGCGCAGGAAATAGGCGTTGCTCACGCCGGGGATCTCGACCGGGTACTGGAAGGCGAGGAACACACCCTTCTGGGCGCGCACCTCGGCATCCATCGCCAGCAGGTCGTCGCCGTCGTACGTCGCCGTGCCGCCGGTCACCGTATACGCCGGATGTCCCGCGAGCACCTGGGCGAGCGTGCTCTTGCCGGACCCGTTGGGGCCCATCACGGCGTGCACCTCGCCGGCGCGGACGGTGAGGTCGATGCCCTTGAGGATGTCCTTGTCGGCGACGGTGGCGCGGAGGCCAGTGATCTCGAGCATTGCCATGGAGTGCGGTATGTCGGTAGTTCGGTCGATCAGGATGTCGGGACGGCAACAGCGGTACATCTGCGGCGCACTCTGTAGTCCCGACCTACAGACCCGCCGACCTACTCACCTACAGCGCCCTACCCGACGCTGCCTTCCAGCGTGATCCCCAGCAGCTGCTGCGCTTCGAGAGCAAACTCCATCGGCAGCTCCTTGAACACTTCCTTGCAGAAGCCGCTCACGATCATGCTCACGGCCTGCTCGGCACTGAGCCCGCGCTGCTTGAGGTAGAAGATCTGGTCCTCGCCGATCTTGCTCGTCGAGGCCTCGTGCTCTACCTGCGCGCTGTTGTTGCCCACCTCGATGTACGGAAAGGTGTGGGCGCCGCACTCGTTGCCGACGAGCATCGAGTCGCACTGCGTGTAGTTGCGTGCGCCCTCCGCCTTCGGCATCACCTTGACCAGTCCGCGGTAGCTGTTCTGCCCACCGCCGGCCGAGATGCCCTTGCTCACGATGTTCGACTTCGTGTTGCGGCCGATGTGGATCATCTTGGTGCCGGTGTCGGCCTGCTGCTTGTTGTTGACGACCGCCACGCTATAAAACTCGCCCGTGGAGTTGTCCCCCTGCAGGATCACGCTGGGATACTTCCAGGTGATCGCCGAGCCGGTCTCGACCTGCGTCCAGGAAATCTTGGAATTGGCTCCCTGACACTTGCTCCGCTTGGTCACGAAGTTGTAGATGCCGCCCTTTCCTTCCTTGTCGCCGGCGTACCAGTTCTGCACGGTCGAGTACTTGATCGTCGCATCCTTGAGCGCGACGAGCTCGACGACCGCCGCATGTAGCTGGGTCGTCGACCGCTTCGGTGCCGTGCACCCCTCGAGGTAGCTCACGTACGAGCCTTCATCGGCGATGATGAGCGTGCGCTCGAACTGACCCGTCCCCTCGGCGTTGATGCGGAAGTAGGTGCTGAGCTCCATCGGGCAGCGGACGCCCTTCGGCACGTAGACGAACGAGCCGTCGCTGAACACCGCGGCATTGAGCGCGGCGAAGAAGTTGTCGGAGTGTGGCACGACGGAGCCGAGGTACTTCTGCACGAGCTCCGGGTGCTCCTTCACCGCCTCGCCCAGCGAGCAGAAGATGATCCCGAGTGCGGCGAGCTCCGTCTTCATCGTCGTGCCGACGCTGACCGAGTCGAAGATCGCGTCGACCGCCACGCCAGAGAGAAATTTCTGCTCGTTGAGCGGGATGCCGAGCTTCTCGTAGGTACGCAGCAGCTCGGGGTCGACCTCGTCGAGCGACTGGAGCGGCGTGACCGACCTGGGGGCCGAGTAGTACGACTGCGCCTGGTAGTCGATCGGCGCGTAGCTGACGTTCGGCCAGTGCGGCTCCTTCATCGTCAGCCATCGGCGGTACGCCTTCAGCCTCCAGTCCAGGAGCCACTGTGGCTCCTCCTTCTTGGCCGAGATGAGGCGGATGACCGATTCGTTCAGCCCGGGCGGAAGGGTGTCCGACTCGACGTCGGTGACGAAGCCGTACTGGTACTCGCGATTGACCAGGGTCTCGATTGACGAACTCATGACGATGTATCTCCGACCGGATGGGACTCGCCTCACCAACCGCGCGTGGCGGCGGGGCGTTCCGTGCGGCGGTCGACTTCACGCGCGAGGAAACGCTGGCGATATACGAGTAATGTAGTCGGTATTAGACCGAGAGTCAACGCGGGTTGAAACGACTTAACGCAAAGCAAGGCTTGATCTTACGCATGTTTTCCGACGATCCGGTCGGCTGACCGACGCACGCTGGCTGTTCGTCGTCGCCACAGCCATCTTCCCAGCGGGCGATTCAGAAAAAGGGGCGACGCGCCAATGATGATTCCGAAGCCGACGTCGAGGGAGAAGGCCGAATGGTACGGGTGGGGCGACGGATGCGAGGGATGGCATCTGGTGCGCGCCGCGAATCTGAGCGTCATCGAGGAGCGGATGCCCCCCGGTGCCGGGGAGGTCCGTCACTGGCACGCCCGCGCCCGCCAGTTCTTCTACGTGCTCGACGGAACGCTGAGCCTCGAGATCGAAGGCGAGCACCATGCCCTCGGCGCCTTCAGCGGGATCGAGCTGCCACCGGGCACGGCGCACCAGGCCGTCAACGAATCGGATCGCGACGTCCGATTCCTCGTGATCTCGGAGCCGCCGAGTCACGGTGACCGACACATGGCGGACGGCTCGTAACGTTGCTTCAGCTCCCCACCTTCTCCGCCTCTCGCTACGTCCAGCCTCTGCGCGAGGGGGGCTCGCTGCCAGCCGTCGTGGACACCGACGGCGGCGGGATGTTCGTGGTCAAGTTCCGCGGGGCCGGGCAAGGGACGAAGGTCCTGGTCTCGGAGGTGATCGTCGGCGGTCTCGCGGCGCGGCTCGGCCTGCCCATCCCCGAGCTCGCGCTGGTGAACGTGTCGACGCGGTTCGGGCGGAGCGAGCCCGATCCCGAGATCCAGGAGCTGCTGCGTCGAAGCCACGGGACCAATGTCGGGCTGCGCTATCTCGAAGGCGCATTCAACTTCGACGCCGCGGCGGCGGGCGAGCTCGTCTCCCCGGAGCTGGCAGCACGGATCGCGTGGCTCGACGCCTTCACGACGAACCCCGACCGCACGGCGCGCAACCCCAACATGCTCGTGTGGGAGCGACACCCGTGGTTGATCGACCATGGCGCGGCACTGTACGCGCACCACGATTGGAACGCCGTCGACGACGAGCGTACCCGTACGCCGTTCCTGCTCATCCGATCGCACGTGCTGCTCGCTGGCAGCGCCGACATCGTCGCGGCCGACCGTGACGCCGTGGCCGCGCTGCGGGGCGAAGCGATCCGGGACGTCGTGGCCACGGTGCCTGACGCCCTGCTCGTCGACGCGGCGTCGGGCTCCAGTGACTTCGACTCGGCGGCGGACGCCCGCGCGCGCTACGTGCGCTACCTCACGACGCGCCTCGCCGAGCCGCGAGCGTTCGTCGCTGCGGCGATGGCAGCGCGTGAACAGCTGCGACGCGAGCCGCCCCTTCACCTCAAGGCGCGGCGGTGAGCGGGGAGCGAACGCTCGTCGATTACGACTTCGCCGTGCTGCGCGCGGTGCCGCGCGTCCACCTCGGCGCATTCGTCAACGTCGGGGTGGTGCTGCACGCGCGAACGGCCGAGTTCCTGTCGCTGCGCGTGCTGACGGAG
>JBBQYZ010000453.1:0-3892 GCA_038208205.1 Gemmatimonadales bacterium
CATCGCTCCTCGCTGCCGGCCGGCGTGACGGTGAGGTGAATGTGCGCGGGCTCGGCGCGACCGGGATACGCGCCCGGACGGATGGTGTCGATCCGATATTCGCCGTTCGGGCCGGTGCGCAGCCAGCCGCGCAGATGTCCGTGCCGGAGACCGTTTCCCGTCTCGCCGCCGCGCCGAGCATAGCGTCCGCCGGCGTTGGTGTGGTAGGTGTAGAGCAGCACGTTGCGCGCGGGGGTTCGTCCGTCGGACCGGAGCACCCGGCCGGTGATCACGAGCCGCGTACCCGGCTCGCCGGGTGGAGCGATGATGGCGGTGGCGCTCAGCGTGGCGGGGGCGTCGGGGGCCCCGCACCACTCGCAGGCGGGCAGGCTGGCTGCCGACTGCGCCTGGATGGCGGCTGGACAGCTGCCGAACAGCACGAGCGTGGAGAGCAGGAGAAACGTTGGGCGGTGACGCATGGGTCCTCCGGACCGGTGTGGAAACGAGGGGCACCGAGATGATGCAGCGAGGGGCGCCGTTGTTATCACCGGCACCGGCGTGCAGGATGGTGATGGCCGACCATTAACATCCGCATCGCGCGGCGCATCCTTCCATCAATGCGGGCAGTCCCCTCGTCCGAGCGATCTCCCCTGGCTACGCGAACGATCGACGACGTCGCACCGCTCGTGCAGGCCGCGCAGGGCGGCGACCGGACGGCGTTCGGGACGCTGTACGAGCGCTACGCGAGGCTCGTCCACGGCGTGCTGCTCGCACACGCCGACCGCGACGACGTGCAGGACCTGGTGCAGGAGGTGTTCTTCCGCGCGCTGCGGCAGCTCCACACGCTGCGCGATGCATCGGCGTTCGGAGGATGGATCGCCGCGATGGCGCGGAACGAGGCGCGCATGCACCACCGCGGCATGCGACAGCACGTGGAGCTGTCGGACCAGCACCCGAGCGCGGCGCCGCCACCGGCCGCGCTCGGGACGGACGAGGTGCTGCGCGCGCTCCGCGCGCTGCCCGAGCGATACCGGGAGCCGCTCACCCTCCGACTGGTGGAAGAGATGAGCGGCGAGGAGATCGCGCGCCTGACCGGTCTCACCCACGGGACCGTGCGGGTGTACCTGCACCACGGACTACGACTGCTTCGCGACCAACTCAGGGATGCGCATGAGTGACGACGACTACCTGTGGGATCCGCTCGCGACGCCCGATCCGGAGATCGCCGAGCTGGAGTCGCGATTGCGGCCGCTGGCGTATCGGCCGGAGCCGCTGCGGCACGCCGTCGCCGCGGTGCCGCCGGAGCGGCGACTCGTGCGGCGCGCGATGGCGGCCGCCGCGGCGGCGGTGCTGATCGCCGGCGGATGGTACGCCACACGTACCGCGGCGCCGTGGACGGTCGCGGCGATCCAGGGTGCACCGGTGGTGCGCACGAGCGGCGGCGCCCCGAGCGCGGTGCTGACCGTCGGCGGCGTGGTGGAGACCAACGCACGCTCCTCGGCGCGCGTGGCGGTGGGACGCATCGGCCGAGCGGAGCTCGGTCCGCAGTCGCGGCTGCGCCTGGTGCGCGCAGGCGGCGCGGAGCATCGCCTCGCGCTGGAGCACGGCACGCTGCACGCCTGGATCGACGCTCCGCCGCGCTATTTCCTGGTGGAGACCGCGAGCGCGCTCGCCACCGATCTCGGGTGCGTGTACACGCTGACGGTGGACGAGGCGGGCAACGGCGCGCTGACCGTGGAGGAGGGCGAGGTGGAGCTGGAGCGCGACGGCGTGCGCTCGTCGGTGCTGGCGGGCAACCGGTCGGCGCTCCACCGCGGCGCGGCGCCGGGCCTTCCCTACCCGGTGTCAGCGTCACGATCCCTCGCCGACGCGGTGGCGCGGTTCGACGCGAGCCCGCACGACACGCGCGCCGTGAACGACGTGCTCGTTGCCAGCGACGCGCGGAGCACGATCACGCTCTGGCACCTGCTCCAGCGCGCGGAGCCGGCGGACCGGGGTCGGGTGTACGACCGCCTGGCGACGATCTCGCCGCCGCCGGCGACGGTCACCCGGGAGCGGGCGCTGCGCGGCGAGAGCGGCGCGCTCCAGCGCTGGCGCACGGCGCTGCAGCCGGCGTGGGCGGTGGAAGCGCCGCTGTGGCGAAGGGCGTGGAACGCCCTCCGCTCACGTTGACCCGACGGGCAGTCTCAGGGGCGCGGCTTGGGCGCGCGATCGAGCAGCTCGATGGTGGCGGTCGACGGCCCGCGGGTGCGCTGCAGCCGCGCGGCGACCTGCTCGGCCCGTGCGAGGGCGCGCAGCACGTTGCCACTCGACAGCTTCGCCATGTCGGTGTCGCTCCAGCCACGGCGCGCCAGCTCGGCGAACAGCCCGGGAAACTTGGAGACGTCCTCGAGCCCGACCACGTTCTCGCTGATCCCGTCGAAGTCGCTGCCGATGCCGACGTGATCCACGCCCGCCACGCGACGCACGTGCTCGATCTGATCGGCGACCTGGGCGAGCGACGCCTTGGGACGCGGGTGCGCGGCGCGCCAGGCGCGGAAGTCGGTCGCGATGCCGGCCGTGTCGGCGCCACGACGCCGGCGAACAGATGCCTCCTCGACCTGCGCCGCCTGGTCGTCGGCCCATACCGCGGGGGAGACGAACGCCGTGACGAAGGGCACCATCACCACGCCGCCGTTCTTGGTGACGCGCGCGAGGATGGAATCGGGCACGTTGCGCGGATGATCCACCAGCGCACGCGCGCCGGAGTGCGAGAAGATCACCGGCGCCTCGGTCACGTCGAGCGCGGCGCTCATGGTGCCGGGCGACACGTGCGAGAGATCCACCAGCATGCCGACGCGATTCATCTCGCGCACGACCTCGCGTCCGAACGGCGTGAGGCCGCCGTGCCGTGCGCTGTCGAGCGCGGCGTCGGCCCAGTCGAGGGTGACGTTGTGGGTGAGCGTCATGTAGCGCGCGCCCAATCCATAGTACTGACGCAGGAGCGCGAGCGAGTTCTCGATGGCGTGGCCGCCCTCGAGGCCCAGGAGCGAGCCGACCGTACCGCGGACGAAGCTGGCCCGCACGTCGGCGGCGGTGAGCGCCCAGGCGAGCGCGGGCTCGGCATCGATCACCTGGCGGGCGATGTCGATCTGCTCGAGCTGCACGCGCGCGTAGCCGGGCACGCTGGAGACGGCCCCATTGGGCGCGTACGTGGCGTCGCCGCGCTCGCCCGGAATGTAGATGGACCAGAACTGACCGCCGACGTGACCCTGACGCAGGCGCGGGATGTCGGTCATGCCGGGTGCGCGGCCGCGCAGGTCGTACGCGCGCACGTCGCTCGGATGCAGCGTGTCCTCGCGAATGCGCCAGGGAAGATCGTTGTGGCCGTCCACCACTGGCGCGATCGCCAGCACACGCAGCGCGCGCGCCATGTCGGCCCTCGACGGTTGCGGTGTGACCGGCGCGGCGGCGGCGCCCTGCGCGCCGAGCGAGGTGCACGGCGCCAGGAGAACGGCGCCGAGCGCGAGCGAAGTGACGAGACGCATGTGAGCGGTGAGGTGAAGGATGATGAGTGCCGGCGTCGTGCTTAGCCGGCCAGTGCTGCGGTCACGTCAGCGCCTTCGGGGCTCGGCACGTCCCATTCGTTGCCGCACTTGAGGCATTTGCGGAAGTCGCCGCGGGCCTTGGTGAACTTCATCTCGGCGCCCACGTACGAACAGTCCGGACAGGTCTCGGCAACCGGCTTGTTCCAGGCGACGAAGTCGCAGCTGTCGTTGCTGCAGGCGTAGAACGCCGTGCCGCGCTTCTTGGAGCGGCGCTCCACGAGCTCGCCCCCGTCCTTGGGGCAGAAGACGCCAGTGGGCATGGAGCGCGTGCCGCGACACTTGGGAAAGGTGCTGCAGCCGAGGAACTCGCCGCTGCGTCCCTGGCG
>JBBQYZ010000454.1:0-3872 GCA_038208205.1 Gemmatimonadales bacterium
CGATCGGTACCGACTCAGCCCGAGCGCCGTGCGGCGTGCTCCGCGCTCCGGCGGCTCCTCCCGCGACGGGGGCATGCGGCGGGAGGCGCCCGCCGCGCCGGCCAACGATCTGGTTCGACTGACCCTCGCGTACCGCGCGCCGCTCGCCTGGGATGTGCTCGCCGCCGAACTCGGACGCAACGCGATGCCGGGAGTCGAGGTGGTGCACGGCGGACGCTACGGTCGCACCGTGAGCCTGGAGGGGCGGAGTGGCGTCGTCTTCGTGGAGGATGCGGCGACCGAAGGGGGTGACGCGCAGCGTACCGCGAAGACGCATCTGAACGTCGACCTTTCGCCGTCGCTTTTGCCGGTGCTCATGCCGCTCCTCGCGCGGCTGCGGCAGCTCTTCGATCTCGATGCGGAACCGACGGTGGTCGATCGGCATCTCGAGAAGAGCGGACTCGCCGAGCTCATCCGACGGCGGCGCGGAATGCGCATGCCCGGCGCGTTCGACGGCTTCGAGGTCGTGCTTGGCTTGCTGGTTCGCGACCCGGAGCACTCGGGCGCGGCGACCAGTGATCTGGCCTCGCGAGTGGTGGATGACCTCGGCGAACCGTTGGAGACGGGGCACCCTGCCCTCACCGTGCTGGCGCCGAGTGCGGAGCGCGTTGCTGACGCGGGCGCGTCGCGTCTCCGGGCGCTCGGCGTCTCGTCGCGCCGCGCCGACGTCATCACGTCAGTGGCTCGGGCGGTCGCCGACGGAACGCTGAAGCTCGTGCCAGGTGGCGACGTGATGGAGACCTGCCGCGCGCTGCGTGAGATCGCCGGCGTAGGTGACTGGCTCGCGACGACGATCGTGATGCGCACGCTCTACTGGCCGGACGCCTTCCCCTCCGCCGACCGTGCGCTGCAGCGCGCCGCGGGGGCATCCAGCCCGCGCGAGCTCCGCGCTCGCGCAGAGAAGTGGCGTCCCTGGCGAGCGTACGCCGCCAATCATCTCTGGCTGCACGACGAGGATCGACGGCGGTTGGCGGCTTCCGTCCCGCCAATCGCGGTGTGATTGATCTGTAGTCAGCGCCTCGCGCACGCGCGACGCCGCGTATTCGCACCCTGTCAGCTACAACTCGACCCGATCGCACATGCGCCGCGGCGCGCGCCACAGGCACCAGGCGGGTACCGACCCCACCGGCTTGCATCGCTGCGCGAAGCGACTGACATTCGTCCGCCATCGAGCTGGGCGTCGCCGTAGGGCTCGGCATCGTATCGCACGCGCTGCTGGACATCATCCAGCACGGGCCTGACATCGCCATCCTCCCGCTCGCCTGGGGCCCGCGCGTTGGACTCGGGCTCTCCCGCTTCCCGACGGCAAACCACGCCGGCGAGCCGGTGACGACCTCGGAGTTGCGACACCTGGTGAGCTCGGTGCGCCGGGCGGAGGCGTGGCCTCGCAGCTAACTTGCGGTGAGCTGTACGCGGGAGGGCTCTTGATTCGACATCTGGTTGATCGTGGCCGGCAACGGTTCTGGCGGTGGATCGCGCGCCGCACTACCTCGATGCGCGCCATCCGCGGCATTCGCGTCGTGGTGGAGAACACGCGCCCGGATGTGCAGACGGCCATGGTCTTCGCGCGCCTCGACGGCGCGCTCGACCTCATCGAGCAATACTCCCCGGCCCACTTCCGCCGGCTGCGGCGGGACTTCGCCCAGATCGTCTCACGCCGTTATCCGTGTCGTGGCGCCTACCTTTCGCACGACCGCACCTGTCTCGTAGAGCTCACCTTCACGGTCAATCCCGCGTTCACGCTGCCGCAGGTTGCAGCCGTCATCCTGCACGAGGCCATGCATGCACGGCTGGATCGCATGGGAGTGAGGAGAGAGCGCCTCAGCCCGGGCCGGGAGGAGCGCTTCTGTCGGAGGGCGGAGATCGAGTTCGGACAGGTCGTGCCGGGTGGTGAGCCGGTCGTCCGGCGAGCACTCGAGGCGCTCGCCGCCGCCGACGAGGAAGTCGCGCCGGCCATCGACTGGGCACTGGCCAGTCAGCGCGTGGCCGAGGCAGATCTGGAGGCGCTGCACACCCCCCCCCGTTCAAGCGGACGAGCGCGAAGGGGCGCGGCCTGACGCGTAAGGACTAGTGGAGCCCATCCAAAATGGTGATAGCATCCGTCTTGCAGCAGCGGCGTGCATGTTTGCCTCTGCGATGGATCGCCAACTCTCGCCCACCGAGCGCACCGATCTCGAGCACCTCGTGCGGGCCACGTCGACCCCGGCCGGGATCGCCCGCCGCGCGCGCTGCGTGCTCTTGCTCGCCGATGGCGCTACGTACGCGGCGATCTGCCACGCCCTCGGTGTGACCGACCGCTTCATCGCGCGCTGGAAGCAGCGCTACGCCACCGGCGGCGTCCTCGCCCTCGCCGATGCGCCGCGCGCCGGGCGGCAGAACCGGCTCGCGCCGGCCACCGAAGCGCGCATTGTCCACCTGACCCGCTACACCCGGCCGCCCGCGCCGCTGACGCACTGGACGTCGAGTCGGATGGCCGGGCGCGTGGGTGTGAGCCCCTCCACGGTGCAGCGCGTCTGGCAGCGCGCCGGCCTCAAGCCCCATCGGCGCGAGCACTACGTCGCCAGTCCCGACCCGGCGTTTGAGGAGAAAGCCGCCGACGTGATCGGCCTCTACCTCGAGCCGCCCGAGCACGCCGTGGTGCTCTGCGTGGATGAGAAGACGGCGATTCAGGCGTTGGACCGGCTCGATCCGGTGCTCCCGCTCTCGCCGGGTCGGGCCGAGCGGCACGGCTTCGAGTACTACCGGCACGGCACGCTCTCGCTCTATGCGGCGCTCGAGGTGGCCACGGGACGCGTCAACGGGATGCCGGCAGCCCGCCACACGAGTGCCGACTTCCTGCGGTTCATGACCCAGCTCGTCGAGCGGTATCCCCGGACGCAGGAACTGCATGTGATCCTCGACAACCTCTCGGCGCACAAGACGAAAGCGGTCGCCGCGTGGCAGGCGGCCCACCCGACCGTGCACTTCCACTACACGCCGACCTACAGCTCGTGGCTCAATCAGGTCGAGCTCTGGTTCGCCAAGATCGAACGAGACCTGATCGCGCGGGGCATCTTCACTTCGGTGCCCGATCTCCGGACGAAGCTCCTGCAGTACATCAAGCGGCACAACGCCACCGCGCAGCCGTTCCAGTGGACGTACGACAATCCGAAGCACCGCGTCCGTGCCATCAGAAATTCAGAAGCGGTCCACTAGCCCCTCAACAATACCTTCCCCATCGTCCTCCGCCCCTCGAGCTGCCGGTGCGCTTCGGCGGCGTCGCGGAGTGGGAATTCGCGGTCGATCCGCAGCTCGAGCTTCCCGTCGCGCACCCATCCAAGAACGTCGTTCGCGCGCTCGAGGAGCTCGCCCCGGGTGGCGGTGTAGTGAGCGAGGTTAGGGCGCGTCAGGAAGAGCGAGCCCTTCCGGTTGAGGAGCTGCGGGTCGAGCGGCGCCACGGAGCCGCTCGACTGCCCGAACAGGACCATCATCCCGCGACGCGCGAGGGAATCGAGACCCTTCTCGAATGTCGTCTTCCCGACCGAGTCGTAGACGACCTGGACGCCCTCGCCCTCGGTGATCCGCTTCACTTCCTCCTCGAAATCCTGCCGCGTGTAGATGATTATCTCGTCGGCGCCCGCGTGGCGAGCGAGCGCGCCCTTCTCCTCGGACGACACCGTGGCGATCACGCGCGCCCCGCGCATCTTCGCGATCTGGCAGAGCAGAAGCCCCACTCCGCCGGCGGCCGCGTGCACGAGACACACGTCGCCGGGCTTGAGTGGATAGGTGGAGAGGGCGAGGTAGTGCGCCGTCATCCCCTGCAGCATCGCCGCCGCCCCCTCTCGCGTGCTCAC
>JBBQYZ010000455.1:0-3863 GCA_038208205.1 Gemmatimonadales bacterium
GCCAATTACCCCGACAGGTGCGTACCGGTCCCGCCGGTCACCCCCCCGGTGGTGCCCCCCCCCCCCCCCCCCCCCCGGCCCCCCCCCCCCCCCCCCCGCCCCCCGCGCCCCCCGGTAATGCGCGCCCGCCGCGGGGGGCGGGGCGCCCCCCCCCCCGCCCCACGACCGCCTCGAGTGTGGAGCGGCCGGCGTCGCGCGCGTACCAACGGCGCACCTCCCGGTAGCGTGTCTCTTTCTCCAGCGCCTGCCCTGCCGGGCCGAGTACCCACTCCTGCAGCGCCCCTGGCCGCGGGCCCCACCACCCCCGCTCCCGGAACTCCGCGTCGAGGAGGATCACGACCGGGATCGACCGCGAGCGGCCGGTCAGGTGGGCGTCCATGAGATCGACGTTCTCATCGCGCGCGAGCACCCGCAGGTCGAGCGTCGGCGCGAGCGCGGCAAGCTTGGCCACCACGGGCACGGTGTTCACCGCGTCGCCGCACCAGTCCTCGCTCAACACGAGCAGGTGCCACGCCCCGCCAACGGCATTCACGCGGCGCAGGTACTCCTCGGACACAGCCGCACGCCGCCACACCGAGGCCCACAGGTCGGCATTCTTGTCAGCCGAGGCCAGCATGTCCTCGAACTCGGGCGCCCCCAGGTACCGGTCGCGCATGGTCATCGTATCGGTCATGCGGGAAGAATCCTCCGCTCCACTGGGCGGTTCCGGCATGCGGCCAACAACTCGGCCCGCAGCCATGCGGCCTACAGCTCGGTTCACGCGCCGACGCGCACGAATCGTGCGCCCCGTCGTGACATCGGAGGCGGAGAGCAATGCTGAAGGGACCCAATAGCAGGCAGATGGCCCTCGTCGTCGGACTGGGCGCCGGCATCATGGCCGGTGCGGTTGGCCGAAGCCTCGTCGAGCGCGCCTGGGCGCAGAGCACCGCGGCGTCTACCGCCGGCCTGCCGAGCGAGGAACAGAACGTCATCCGCGTGGCGCGCCTCGCGACACCATCCGTGGTCAGCGTGACCCGACCCGGCGCATCGGGATCCGGGGTCGTCATTCGACGGGACGGCGTCATTCTCACCAATGCGCACGTCGTCGGCGATGCGCGCCAGGTGAAGGTGGAGCTCGCCGACGGTCGCACGCTCGACGGAACGGTGCTCGGTCGCGATCCGTCGGTGGACGTCGCCGTCGTGCGCATCGCCGTCGGGGACGCGCCCGCCGCACCGATCGGCGACTCCGACCGCCTCCAGGTCGGCCAGGCCGCCATCGCGATCGGCAATCCGCTCGGCCTCGAGCGCACCGTGACCGTGGGCGTCGTGTCGGCGATCAACCGCTCGCCACGCGGCTTCAACCTCGACGCACTCATCCAGACCGACGCGGCCATCAGCCCCGGCAACTCCGGGGGTCCGCTGCTCGACTCGCGCGGCAGTGTGATCGGCATCAACACCGCCGTGCTCTCCGGCACCGGCGCGTCAGGTCTCGGCTTCGCGGTGCCGATCAACCTCGCGAACGAGATCGCCACTCAGATCCTCACGACGGGGCGGGTGCAACGCGGCTTCCTGGGCATCTCCTTCCTCGACCTCGATCCCGAGACGGCCACGCGCTTCAGCTTGCCGGTGCAGGAAGGGATCATCGTGCGGGACGTCGATCCGAGCTCTCCCGCCGGTCGCGCCGGCATTCGCCAGCGCGATATCATCACGCGCATCGACGACACGCCGATCACCCAGGGCGGCGATCTGCGACGCCTGCTCCGCGCGCACAAGGCGGGCGACATGGTCACCATCACCGTGGTGTCGGCAAGCGGAACGCGCCGGGTGCGCACGCGGCTGATCGAGGCGCCGCAGGGCTGAGCGCTCGCGGTGCCGTGACGGATCGGCTATGCTCCGGCGTGATCGCCCTCCGTCGGAGCAGCATCTGATCCCGTTCGCCTGCCACGAGGCATCCACGCTCGCCGACGCGCTCGCGCGGCTGCAGCTGCCAGGCGCGATGCCGGTGGGTGGCGCCACAGATCTCTTCGCCACCGTCGACGAGGGGCTGCCCGCTCCGATCGATCTCGTGGACATCCGCTCGCTGGCCGAATTGTCGGGCATCACGGAGTCGAGCGACGGGGGGCTCCACATCGGTGGCGCCGTGCGTCTCGCCGACATCGCCGATCACCGCTCGGTTCGTGAGCGCTACCCCGCGCTCGCGCTGGCGTGCGAGCAGGCCGGCACTCCGGAGGTTCGCGCCGTGGCGACCCTCGCCGGCAACCTCTGTCAGCGCCCGCGCTGTCGGTATCTCCGGCGCCTCATCCCCTGCTACAAGAACGGGGGCGACAGCTGCCCTGCGCGCGACGGCGAGAATCGATATCTCGCGATTCTCGAGGGAGGACCCTGCTGGATCGTGCACCCGTCGGACCCGGCCGTCGCCCTCGTCGCCCTCGATGCCGTGATCGAGGTGGCGGGCCACCGTGGAACGCGTGCGATCCCGGCGGGAAAGTTCTTCGTGCTGCCGACCGAGCGCCTGGATCGCGAGACCATCCTCGCCGACGACGAGCTGGTCGTCGGCGTTCGCCTCCCGGGCGAGTCGGCAGGCAGCCTGCAGCGCTACGCGAAGCTGACGGAGCACGACGCCGCGGATTTCGCCCTCGTCAGCATCGCGGCGGTGCGCCGGCGGGACGGCGAGGTGCGTCTCGTGCTCGGCGGGGTCGCTCCTCGCCCCTATCGGGTCTACAACTCGGTCGAGGAAGAGGTCATGACCGGCGGTCTCGACGACGAGACGATCGAGGGACTGGCCGAGCGCGCCCTGCTCGACGCGGTGCCCCTGTCGGAGAACGGCTACAAGCTCGAGCTGGCCGCGTCGCTGCTGCGCGACGCGATCCGTACTCTCGCGGCCGGCTGAGGGCGGGTGAGCGAGGTCGTCTCTTTCGCCGCCGTGATCATCGCGCCTCGCGTCACGAGCGCTGATGCGCCGCGAATCGCCGAGATGGTGAGTACTGCGCGCGAGGCCGGGGCGAGCGCCGTGGTGGTTGCGCTACCGCGCGGCTTTCGCTCGCCCGAGCGCTCGCGCGTCGTGCACGTCGGGCCTGGCGCCAGCGCGATCAGCGCCGTTCGTGCCGCGATGTCGCAGCTCGCCAACACCTCCGTGCGCGCCGCGCTGCTGTGGCCTGTCGCCCACGCCGCGCCGAGCACCGTGCCCATTCGCGCGCTCGTCGACGCCGCCGCGGCCGACCCGGCGGACCTCGTCGCTCTCGAGGGCCACGACCTGGCGACGTCTCCCCTGCTCGTCGCACGCGACGCCTGGCTCGATCTCGTCACGCTCGGCGAGCAGGGAATCGACACGCTCGCGGCGAAGCGGACGCTGCGCAGGGTGACGCTGTAAGCGCGGGGAACCGATCTGGAAAGCCGCGCGGAGATGGTGCTGAGCAGGAGCGGGGAACCGCGTCGGAAATCCAGCGGATCCTGCGTACCGGAGGGGTGCTCCCAGTGGCCCTCCAGGCCCTCGGTGCAGGATCGGCGACGCTCCTTGACTGGCAGCCCTCCTCCGTCGGGACGCATCCATAAAAAAGAATTGGGGGTCCGGGGTGAGTCCATCTCTGTCCGCGACGCCCGAAATCGTGAAAGCCGGCCTTGAAGGGATCCGTAACAGTAACTGAGC
Source organism: Gemmatimonadales bacterium (assembly GCA_038208205.1). Classification (GTDB taxonomy): domain Bacteria; phylum Gemmatimonadota; class Gemmatimonadetes; order Gemmatimonadales; family Gemmatimonadaceae; genus AG11. The sequence continues at coordinate 3,626 of JBBQYZ010000455.1, forward strand.
CGATCTCCGACCAGGCATTGCCGCCTAGTAGGCCGTCGGGAGAAACGGATGCCGTACGCAGATCCGCGTGGATTGCCGGAGCGGTTCCCTCAGTGCCAGAGCCGGAGCGGTTCCCCTCAGTGCCAGAGCCGGAGCGATTCCCCATTACAGCAGAAGCGGTCTCGCTAAGCCCCTCGATCCGAACGCGGTACGCGTGTTGCTCTCTACCCCGGCATGACAATGCGCCGAGATACATCGC
>JBBQYZ010000456.1:0-3854 GCA_038208205.1 Gemmatimonadales bacterium
CGCTGGTCGCCGTGGTGCGCGCGCACGGGCTTTACGGATATCTGCTGGACGTCCGCGACCACGCCGACGTCCACCGCGCCGCGCTCGACGACGTGGCGGCGCGAATCGGCGTCGCTCCGCTGACCGGCGAGTCGCTCCGCGCCGAGCTCGCGGGGCGGCGTCCGCTGGTCAATGTCCACATGCCGCTCGCCGACGCGACGATGCGCGTGCTCGACACGTTCCGCGCCGTCCACACGATCCAGGAAGAGATCGGCGAGCGCGCGGCGAGCACCTACATCGTCTCGATGACCACGGAGCCGGACGACCTGCTGCGCGTGCTGTTGCTCGCACGCGAGGCCGGGCTGGTCGATCTCGCGGCCGAGCCGCCCGAATCCCGCCTCGACGTCGTGCCCCTCTTCGAGACCCTCGACGATCTCGAGCGCGCGCCGGCAGTCATGCGCGCCCTGCTCGACGATGCCGTCTACCGACGCCAGCTCGCGGCGCGCGGTGGCCGGCAGGAGGTGATGATCGGCTACTCCGATTCGGGCAAGGACGCCGGGATCCTGGCGTCGTCGTGGGCGCTCTACCAGGGGCAGGAGGCGTTGGCGGCGGTGTTCCACGAGGCAGGAGTGGAGCTGCGACTCTTTCACGGACGCGGCGGCAGCGTCGGACGCGGGGGCGGCTCGCCGGTGTCGCGCGCGCTCGCGGCGCTGCCGCCCGGCACGGCGAACGGCCGCATCAAGATCACCGAGCAGGGCGAGATCATCTCCCAGCAGTTCGGACTCCTCCCCGTCGCGGAGCGCACGCTCGAGGTCACCCTCGCCGGCGTCCTGCTGCAGGAGTTCAGCGAGTGGCCCGCCGCGATCTCGCCGAACGAGATGCGCGAGTTCCGCGCCGCGATGACCGACCTCGCGGCGCGCGGGCTCGTCGTGTATCGCGACCTGGTGCACGAGCACGATGCGCTGTTCACCCTCTTCCGCACCACGACGCCAATCGACGAGCTGGCTGACGCGCGGTTCGGCTCGCGCCCGGCGTACCGACCGGGCGCCGGCGCGGGGATCGCCGGCATCCGCGCGATTCCGTGGGGCTTCGGCTGGACGCAGATCCGGCTCATGCTCACCGGCTGGCTCGGCGCCGGCACTGCGCTCGGCCACTACGCCGGCACGCCCGAGGGCCTCGATGTCCTCCGCCGCATGGCCGCGCGCTGGCCCTTCTTCGACGACCTGCTCGGCAAGATCGAGATGGTCTGCGCCAAGACGGATCTGGAGATCGCCCGGGCCTACGTCCGAAATCTCGGCGGCGACCTGGCGCTCTTGTCGCGGCTCGAGCGGGAGTTCGACGCCACGGTGGCCGCCGTCCTGCGAGTGCGCGACAGCGCTCAGCTCCTGCGCGACAACCAGGTGCTCCAGTCGGCGATCGCACTGCGCAACCCGTACGTCGACCCGCTCTCGCTGCTGCAGATCGCCCTGCTGCGGCGAAAGCGGCAGATGCCGGAGGGCGACGAGGAGCGCACCGCGGTGAGCGCAGTGCTGGCGACGACGCTGAGCGGCATCGCGCAGGGGCTGAGGAATACCGGGTAGGTGGGGATGTCGGCGCGTCGGTAGGTCAGCAGTCGCCCTTCCGTTACTGCAGTCGCCATCCCGACCTACGGACCAACCGACCCGCCCACATACGCATCTCGATGCCCAGCCTCCTCCCCATCACCCTTGCCGCCCTCGAGTCCAACGGCTTCACCCCCGACCTCGACGATGCCTCGCGCCGCGAGCTCGACGCGTTGCCGCGCACCGCAACCTCGAACGCGAGCGCCGCCGGCCTGCGCGACCTGCGCTCGCTCCTCTGGAGCTCGATCGACAACCAGGAATCGAAGGATCTCGATCAGATCGAGTTCGCCGAGACGCTCGCCGACGGCCTGATCCGACTCCGCGTCGGCATCGCCGACGTGGACACGCTCGTGCCGAAAGGCTCGGCGCTCGATCGTCACGCCGGTGCGAACGCGACCTCGGTGTACACCGGCGTCGCCGTGTTTCCCATGCTTCCCGAGCAGCTCTCCACCGGGCTCACCTCGCTCAACGAGGGCGAGGAGCGGGTTGTCCTCGTGATCGACCTGGTACTCGGTCCCGAGGGTGGACGGAGCCACGACGTCTACCACGCCCTCGCCGTCAACCGCGCCAAGCTCGCTTACGACACGGTCGGCGCGTGGCTGGAGGGGCGCGGTCCGGTGCCGCCGGTGGTGGAGTCCATGCCGGGACTCGAGGACCAGCTGTGGCTGCAGGATCGCGCGGCAAGCCTGCTCAAGGGACTGCGCATGCGCGCCGGCGCGCTCGAGTTCGACACCGTGGAGGCCACGCCGGTGACGAAGGACGGTGAGGTGCAGGCGCTCGCCGTGACGCGGAAGAACCGCGCGCGCGACCTGATCGAGGACTTCATGATCGCCGCCAATGTCGCCATCGCCCAGTACCTCGCCGAGCAGCGGCGCTCGGCCATCCGACGCGTGGTGCGCGTGCCGCGGCGCTGGGACCGGATCGTGGAGGTCGCGGCCAGCTACGGTGCAACCCTGCCCACGACGCCCGACCCCAAGGCGTTGTCGGAGTTCCTGGGTGTTCGCCGCGCCGCCGATCCAGTGCGCTTTCCCGACCTGTCGCTCAGCATCGTCAAGCTGCTCGGCCCCGGCGAATATGTCCTCGACCAGCCCGGTCCCGCCGACGACCAGGGCCACTTCGGGCTCGCCGCCCAGGACTACACGCATGCGACTGCGCCGAATCGCCGTTACGCCGATCTCGTGACGCAACGGCTGGTGAAGGCGGCGATCGCCGGTGCGCCAGCGCCCTACACCGACGACGAGCTCGCGGCGATCGCGCGGCAGTGCACCGACCGTGAGAACGCGGCCAACCGGGTGGAGCGCGTCACGCGCAAGGCCGCCGCCGCGACGCTGCTCGCGCACCGCATCGGCACCGTGTTCGACGCGATCGTCACCGGCGTGAACAAGGACGGGACCTACGTACGGCTGCTCTCCCCGCCGGCGGAGGGCCGAGTGGTGAGGGGCGAGGCGGGTATGGACGTCGGCGAACGGGTGCGGGTGAAGCTGGTCGGGACGAATGCCGCGAAGGGATTCATCGATTTTGTGGGGATGTGAGGGGCGGTGGTAGGTGGGGGGTCATGAGGCGTTGACTTGCCACTTGCCCGACCGAATCCACCATCCACCTCGCGCCTCGAGCTCCCGCCCAACACTTCACACCGCCGCCGGCCCCACCTCCACTTCGTGCCGCGCCCCGTCGTCCACCAGCGGGATTACCATCGACTTCAAGCGTCGGCCGTCCAGCACCACCACCGCGCCACCCGGGCTGATCGCCGCGGGATCGCGCACGGTGATCGCGTACGTGGTGCGCCCGTGCCGGTACTCGATCGAATACTCCGGCCACCCGCTCGGCACGCACGGGTCGAGCGTCAGCGTGTCGCCGCGTTTGGAGAAGCCCAGGATCGCCTCGAGGGCCACGCGATAGAGCCAGCTCGCCGACCCCGTGTACCAGGTCCACCCGCCACGTCCGAGCTGACCCTCCGCCGTGTACACGTCGGCCGCGACCACGTACGGCTCCACCTTGTACGTCGCCACCTCCTCGGCGGTGCGGGCGTGCATGAGCGGGTTGATCATCTGGAACAGCTCGAACGCCCGATCGCTGTCGCCGGCCAGAGCGGTCGCGAGCACGGACCAGAGCGCGGCGTGCGTGTATTGCGCGCCGTTCTCGCGCACGCCGGGCAGGTAGCCCTTGATGTATCCCGGGTCGTTCGGCGTCTTGTCGAACGGCGGGGTGAGCAGCATCAGCAGGCGCGCGTCCTCGCGCACGAGGTGGTCCTCGAACGACTGCATCGCCTGCCGC
>JBBQYZ010000457.1:0-3850 GCA_038208205.1 Gemmatimonadales bacterium
GGCGTACGACTCATACCTGCCTGCCTTTGCCCAGATCGTCCCACCGCTGCTCGCCGCCTACGACGCCGCGCCCGCGACCGATCCGCTCAAGGCGCGTCTCGCCGAGCAGGTCGTCGCACTGCGGGAATGGGATTTCCGCTGGTCGGCGGGCTCGGTGCCCACTTCCCTCGCCGTGTTCTGGGGCGAGGAGCTCTGGTCGCGCACAAGTGCCGACGCACGCCGAGCGGGCATGTCGGTCTATGACTACATGGCCACCCGCGCTACGCCCGAGCAACGTCTGCAGGCGCTCGCCACCGCGTCGGACCGGCTCGCGCGCGACTTTGGGCGCTGGCGCACTCCGTGGGGCGACATCAACCGCTTCCAGCGCCTCACGAGTGACATCGTGCAACCCTTCACCGACGCGGGCCCGAGCATCCCGGTGCCGTTCACGTCGGCACAGTGGGGATCGCTGGCCTCGTTCGGCGCCCGGGCCTACCCGAGCACCAGGAAGTACTACGGCACCAGTGGCAACAGCTTTGTCGCCGTCGTCGAGTTCGGCGACAGCGTGCGTGCGCGCGCGGTGTCGGCCGGGGGCGAGAGCGGTGATCCGAGGTCGAAGCACTTCAACGACCAGGCGGAGCGGTACAGCACTGGCAACCTCCGCCAGGTCTACTTCTACCCGTCGCAGCTGCGCGGCCACACCGAGCGCGAATACCACCCCGGGGGCTGACCTGTTTCGCCCCACTGCTCCCGGTGCGGCGAGGGTCTTGCTCACCGAAAGGTTCTTGTCGGCCCGACCCGCACACCGCGACGAGTGTCCGGCGACCTCCAACCTCAGGAAGCACAGGATGAGCATTCTCGGAACGATCATGTCGAAGATCACTGGTCACGCCAGCGCGACGCCCAAGGCCGCTCCCGCCCGCGCCGCCGCGCCCGCTCCCGCTGCGGCATCGGCCCCCGCCGCGCCCAGTGCAGCGGCAACCCCTGCCACCGTGCCGCTTGCCGCCGTGGATGTCGCGGCGACGCTCGAATCCATGGCGAAGGGTTCGTCGCAGAAGCTCAACTGGCGCTCGTCGATCGTGGACCTGATGAAGCTGCTCGGCATCGACTCCGACATGACCAACCGCCGCGCCCTTGCCTCGGAGCTCGGGTACACCGGTGATCTGAACGACAGCGCCACGATGAACGTGTGGCTGCACAAGCAGGTGATGCAGAAGCTCGCCGAGAATGGCGGCAACGTGCCGTCGAACCTGCTCGACTGAGCGTTCGCCGATCGTCGCCGCCGCGCACCAGTCGAGAGAGAACCGGAGAGCAATGGGTACCTACACCGATCCACGTCCGACGAAATACTGCCACGCCTGCGGCGGCGTCATCGACGCCATGGCCGTGGTGTGCCCCAAGTGCGGCGTCATGCAAACCGGGCTCGCGCTGATGTCCGGCAGCGAGAAGCGGATCCTGCCCGCCGCGCTCCTCTGCTTCTTCCTCGGCGTGTTCGGCGCGCACCGCTTCTACGTGGGCAAGACCGGCACCGGGCTCCTGCAGCTGTTCACCCTCGGGGGCCTCGGGATCTGGATGCTGGTCGACCTGATCATGATCGTCACCGGGAGCTTCAGCGACGACGACGGTGAAACGCTTACCGAGTGGACGTAGCGGCCACTCTCATGTCCGCGGTGCTCGACGTCCAACGCACCTCAGGTAGTCGGAGCACTTCATGGAAGCACGCGCCATCGGATCGTTGCGGGTCTCGGTCGTGGGCCTCGGCTGCAACAACTTCGGTGGTCGCCTCGACGCGGCGCGCACCGCGGACGTCGTGGATGCCGCCCTCGATGCGGGAATCGACTTCTTCGATACCGCGGACCTGTACGGTGAAGGACGAAGCGAGGAATATCTCGGGCGCGCGCTCGGGCCCTCACGCGCCCGCGTCGCCATCGCCACCAAGTTCGGTCATGAGCGCTCGGTCTTCGGCAAGGGCGCGCGGCCGGAGCACGTTCGATTCGCGGTCGAAGGGAGCCTGAAGCGGCTCGGCACCGACTACATCGACCTGTTTCTTCTGCACCAGCCGGATCCCGACACACCGATCGCCGACACGCTCGGCGCGCTCGACGATCTCGTGCGAGCCGGCAAGGTGCGCGAGATCGGCTGCTCGCAATTCTCCGTGGAGCAGCTGCGTGAGTCGAACGCCGTCGTGCCACCGGGCGCAGCGCGGTTCGTGAACGTACAGAATCAGTACAGCCTCGTGGACCGCGAGCCGGAGCTCGGCGTGCTGCAGGAGTGTGAGCGCCTCGGCCTCGCGTTCGTGCCCTTCTTCCCGCTTGCATCGGGACTGCTCACCGGCAAGTATCGCCAGGGTCGGCCACTTCCGGATGGCGGCCGACTCACCGTCAGCCGGGGCTACGCACACTTCCTGTCCGAGGAGAACCTCGACCTCGTCGAGCGGTTGATCGCCTTCACCGAGACGCGCGGACGCACGCTCCTCGAACTGGCCTTCTCCTGGCTCCTGTCGCGCCCGACGGTGGCTTCGGTCATCGCTGGGGCAACACGGCCCGAGCAGATCCGGAGCAACGTTGCCGCCGCGCGGTGGCGGATGAGCGAGGCGGAACGGGCCGAGGTCGAGCAGATTCTGGGGCCGGCGACGCGGGGTTGATCGACCCGAACCGACCGCGGCCTCTGAACGGCGCGCGACTCGGTAGCTTCGCTCGATGGTACAACGAAACCCAACCCATCAGGTATCCCGATGACCAGTCGTGCGAGCGGCGCATTCGACGTGAAGATCCTTCCGCAGCCTGCCGCGCCCCCATCGGAGGCGGCCGGCATCGGGCGGATGCTGATCGACAAGCAGTTCCACGGCGACCTCGAGGCGGAGAGCAGGGGAGAGATGCTCGCCGCGAGCACCGCGTCCACGGGCGCCGCCGCCTACGTCGCGCTCGAGCGAGTGACCGGCACCCTTCGCGGGCGACGAGGCAGCTTCGTCCTCGCGCACGTCGGCACCATGACGTCCGACGCCCAGCAGCTCGTCGTGACCGTCGTCCCAGGCTCCGGAACGGACGAGCTGGCCGGGATCGCCGGCGCCATGGCCATCATCATCGCCGGCGGGAAGCACTCGTACGAGTTCGACCACACCCTCCCTGCCGCGGGTTGAGGCGCGCGTGACCGACGTGCTCGGCGTGTTCGATGTGGACGCCGACGTTCGCTGGCGACTGCGGGGCGGAGCATGGGTGGTCCGCCTCGTCGCGGTGTTCTACGGGCTCTCCGCAGCCGTCACCCTCTTCGCGACCGGGAGCGTCTTCGCGCGCACTGCCGCCCTTTCCTTCGCCTGTGCGGCGCTGTTGTGGCTCGCGGCCTCGCATCTCGAGCGGGGAAGCCGGGTGGCGGCGTGCGCCCTGCTCGCCTTCTTCCTCCTCGGCGAGGCGTACGTGCGTCTCGTTGAAGGTCGGCTCTCGACGCCGGGAATGCTGTTCGACTTCTGTGTGCTGGCCGCCCTGGGCAACGCCGCATGGGGCGCGTTCGCGCTCGATCGTGCCCGACGTGCTGCGGCCGCGCCGCAGAGTGCGACCAGGGAGCGTGACATCGAGGCGCCCTGAGCCCGGGATCAGCCGCGGCGATCAACACGCAGTGCCTGCAGCTTGAGCATCGTCGCCCAGTTGCGCGTCGTCGCCCCATCCTTGACCAGCCGGGCGAACCGCGCGGTGAGCGGGCTCTCCGACGCTCCCTGCGGACACCAGAGGTACGCAGCGCGCGATCCGACCACGAACGCCTCATCGCCCCACTTCTCCCGTGTCAGCACGTCGAGGCGGGCGCGATCGAGCTCCTTCATCAGCACGGCGGCGAACAGGCGGGAGTGGTCGGTGGCCCATTCGGTCAACGGATTCTC
>JBBQYZ010000458.1:0-3828 GCA_038208205.1 Gemmatimonadales bacterium
GCCTTCCAGCCTGGGTACGCGCACCACGTCGTAGGGCGACGACATCATCTGCGTCGTCATGCAGCCGGGGCCGGGGCTGGTCACCGTGTAGCGCACCACATTGCCGGTGCCGCGCGTCACGCCGTCGAAGCGAATCGCGTATCCACCACTCGATCGCCCACCCAGCGCGAGCACGACGACGCTGTTGCGCGCGAAATCCACCGTGGGGGGCGATACGCCGGCCACGCCCTGGTGAATGGTCAGCCACGTCTGCGCGAGTGCGGCGTCGTCGCGCACCACCAGCTCGCCGGGCTCGTTGAATCCGCTCGTCGGCCCGGATGCGAGCCGCGTGAATGACTGCTGCTCTGGTGTCACGGCGGCATCGGATGCTGAGGATGGCGAGGCAGGAGGAGACTGCTGCCCACAGCCGTTGCCGCTCAGGAGCGCGACGGTTGTGAGTGCAAGCATCGAGACAGGGTGCCACATGAGATGACGGCGTTCGAGAGATGCCGGTCCATGGCCCGATCGGCCGACAGTGTCACGCGAAGTAGGCACCCGCCGCACGCGAAGTCAATCCGGGGCGTACCTGCCCGGCGAAACCTCCGTGAACGACGTGTCGTAGGACGGGCATCGACCATCCCGGCCGACGCAGCACCCACCGCTGCTTCACGCTCTGCTGGAAGGTACCCGTGCGACGCCTTCTCCTCGCGCTCATCGGCCTCCTGATTGCCGCCGGCGCACACGACCTTGCCGCCCAGGCTCCCGCTCGCTCCCCCGCCACCGCCCCGGTTCCAGCCGGTAACGGCGAGGTCCGCGGCATCATCGTCGACCTCGCCAGCAGCGCGCCGATCTCGCGCGCCTCGGTCGCCGTCCGGGTGAAGGGGCAGGCGCAGCTCCTGGCTGGTGCGATCGCCACGCCCGACGGCGCGTTCCGCGTGCAGGGGCTTCGTCCGGGCACGTACACGCTGCGCGCCACCTACCTGGGCTTCGGACCGCGCGTCGCCGACTTCACCGTCAGCGACGCGGCACCGATCGCCAACGTCGGCCGCCTTACCCTCACCCGCGTCGCGGTGGAGCTCGAGGGCGTCGCCGTGAAGGAGGAGCGCGCGGCGGTCACGATCGAGCCCGACCGCAACGCCTACCGCGCCAAGGACGTCGCGCCCGCCGCGAGCAACGCGAGCGACGTGCTCGACGCCGTCCCCTCGGTGCAGGTGGACGCCGACGGCAAAGTCAGCCTGCGCGGCAACGAGAACGTCGCCGTGCAGATCAACGGTCGTCCGTCGCCCATTCGCGGCGCCCAGCTCGGTGCCTACCTCAAGTCCATGCCGGCGAGCGTCGTGGATCGTGTCGAGGTGATCCCGAACCCGTCCGCGCGCTACGATCCCGAAGGGATGGCCGGCATCATCAACATCGTCCTCAAGCAGAACGCCGATCTCGGGCTGAGTGGCGGCGTCACCGCCGGCGCGGCCAATGCGGAGCGGTTCAACGGGTCGGGTAACGTCGGGTATCAGAGCGGCCCCCTCACCCTGTTCACCAATCTGGGCATCAACAAGGATGAGCGGCCCGTCGTCGGCATCAACGACCGCGAGCGGTTCGACGCGCTCAGTGCGCCCCTCTCGTTCACGGAGCAGGACATCGACGGCCGCGCCGGCAATCACGGCGTGAACCTGAACGCGACGGTGGACTATCGCCTCGGCAAGCGGGACGTTCTCTCCAATGCGTTCATCGTCAATCGTCGCGGGTCCAGCGACGTCTCGGCCAGCGCCTACTCGGAGCTGGGCGGCGACCGCGCACTGCTGGCACGCTACGACCGACTGCGCGACCTGCGCGCCACGGGAACGATGTTCGACTATACGATGGCGCTCAAGCGCACTTTCGAGGCTCGCAAGCACGAGCTGTCGGGCGAGGTGCGCTTCAACCAGGCGAACGACGACGAGCGCACCGCGCTCTGGAAGCAGCCCAACGGCGCCGACGCAACCTCGGGATCGCTGCTCGACGGCGAGCGCGACGCCGTGGATGCCCGCTCCCGACAGCTCGCCGCCCAGGTGGACTACACGCGTACCCTCGCTCCGCGTCGCAAGCTGGAGACGGGCTACAAGGGAACCGCGCGCTGGCTGGATCGTGATTACCGAGTCTCCAGGGACGCCCTGGGGAACGGCGACTGGGTCGTGAGCAATCTGAGCAACGCATTCACCTTCGACGAGAAGGTCAACGCCGCCTACGGCGTGCTGAGTCAAGGGGCCGGCAAGTTCGAGCTGCAGGCCGGTCTGCGCGCCGAGATCGCGAGCCGCGACTTCACTCTCGCCGCCTCCGCCACGAGCTACCCGGTGAGCTATCGCAGCCTGTTCCCGAGCGGCGCCGTGATGTACAACCTGAGCGACGCGACGCAGCTCAAGGCCAGCTACTCTCGCCGCATCAGGCGCCCGGGCACGCAGGAGCTCAACCCGTTCCCGACCTTCTTCGATGTGCAGAACGTCTTCATCGGCAATCCGCGGCTCGACCCCGAGTACACTGACGCGCTCGAGCTGGGCGTCACCCGTGCTGGCGCGCTCGGCTCGCTGCAGGTCTCTCCCTTCTATCGGCACACCAGCAACGTCATTCGGGTCCTCATCAACACCGCCGACGTGATCGACGGACGCGACGTCACGTCGGTGAGCTTCCAGAACCTCGCGGCGAGCAACTCGTGGGGAACGGACCTCAACGGATCGCTGCGGCTCGGGAAGCGACTCACCGGCTTCGCGGGTGTCAACGTCTTCAAGATGGTGACCGACGGAGGCTCCACCTCCGCCGTGGGCTCGGACGCAGTCACCTGGTCCACGCGGCTGAACGGCACGACGGAGATCACGCCGAACACCATCCTCCAGGCGATGTACTTCTACCGCGCGCCGATGAAGATCGAGGGTGGACGATTCGCCAGCATGCAGATGACGAATGTCGTGCTGAAGCGGAAGATCGACGGCGATCGCTCGTCGGTCAGCCTTCGCGTCACGGACCCGTTCAACACGGGGCGGATGCGCATCCAGGCTGGCGATGAGAACATCAACCAGATCACCGAACGCAGCTTCGGCGCCCGCGCCGCGTACCTCACCTTCCAGTACAACTATGGACAGGCCCCGCGAGTGCGCCAGCCGCAGCAGGAGCCCCAGCCGCAGCAGGCCGGCTTCCCCTGACGGCTGCCAGGTAAGCCTCGAGGACGACATGACGGCGGGGCGGCCGGAGCGTACTGTCCGTGCGTTCCGGCCACCCCGCCGTCGCGCTCCAGTGACCGTCGCCCCCTGGTGCGCGTCATCCGCCGGGAGTCGACTCACGGACGATCGGTGTCGACCATCACACTGCACGCGCCCGACCGCCGGGGCGCGGGAGACAGAGATGGATGGGTGTGGCCGCTTCGGTCGCCGGTGGAATCGGCGTGCTGGTGCTCCTGCTCGGCGCGCATACCGCCGCGCCGAGCAGCGAGCGTGCGAGCGACTGCCTGGAAGATCGTGAGCTGGCGACGGGTGGCGTGACGATCGGCGAGACGAGGGCGGCCGTGCGGCGGCGATTGGGCGCCGCGGCGGTCGTGCGGCGCGACACGGTGTCCGGCGCCGACTTCATCTTCGACGTGATCCGCTTCAGCACACGCCAGCTCGAGGTGGTCGTGTCGCAGGCCACCGGACGCGTCGCCGAGATCATCCCGCGGGATTCCGCGCTCCTGCTCCCGCGCGGAATCCGCCTGGGCATGCCGAAGGCCGAGGTGGAGCGGCTGCTCGCGCCAGCGGTGCTCGGCATGCCACGCGGTGACACCTTCAGCGTGATCGGCTGCGGACCACGCGGCTCGGGGATGGATCTCGTGGTCGATCGGGCGACGAC
>JBBQYZ010000459.1:0-3828 GCA_038208205.1 Gemmatimonadales bacterium
GTCCGCGCGCGCCGTAGTCGACGCCGCGGCGGTTCTCGCCCGCGACTGCGACGAGGAGCTGGTCGCGGCGATGACTGGGCTGCCGGCCGACGACGTGGTAGACGGGCTCGCCCGGTTGTCGGCCGCGGAGCTGCTCATGCCGACCTTCGAACGGGTGCGCGGCGCGCTGACTTTCGCGCACGAGGAGGTGGCACGCGTCACACGCTCGCTGCTCGCCCCCTCGCAGCGCGTTGCCTTGCATTTGCGCGCGGCGCGTGTGCTTGCCCAACGAGGAGGCGTGTCGGCCACCGAGATCGCATTCCATTACGAGGCCGCGGGCGCCACCTCCGAGGCGCACGAGTACGCGCTCCTCGGCGCCGACGCCGCCCTCGCGCTCTACGAGAACGCGGCATCGGCCTCGCTGCTCGCGTCGGCCGAGCGCACCGCGCCGTCGCCGGAGGCGCTTGCGAAGGTACGCGTCCGCATGGCGTCACTGGCTGAAGTCGCGGGGCGCTACGAGGAGGCGGAAGCGCTGTGCGAGCTGGCCCTTACCTGGTACGAGGCGCAGGGGGACAGGCTGCAGGCACTGCGAGTCAAGCGGACGCGCATGCTCGTACGGATGTTCCGTGGCCAGTCGGCGCACGACACCTTGGCGGTCCTGCTCACGCTCGAGGGCGAGGCGCGCGAGGTCAACGCGGACGAGGAGCGCGCGGCGATCCTGCTGCTCATCTCGCAAACGCACTGGCGCCTCGGCGACCCGAGCGCCGCGAAGCGCGTCGCGGAGGAGTGCGTGGAGATCGCGGAGCGCGCCGGCGAGCCCGCGCTGCTCTCGGACTCGTGCAACCGACTCGCGATCACCATTCAGCTGGAGCACGCATCCAAGGCCCGCACGCTGTTCAATCGCGCGCTCCAGCTGGCGACCGATATCGGCGACACGATGCGACGTGTGCGCTGCCTGAACAACCTGGGCATCCTGGAGCTGATCGAGAACAACTGGGAGGAGGCGCGCATGGTGCTCCGCGCGGCGGCCGACGAGGCGCGCACCGCTGGCCTCACCGAGTTCTGGGGCCGGGCCGCGCTGAACTCGGGGGTTCTCGCCGGGCGGTTGGGAGAATACGAGGCGGCGGCGGAATATCTGGGCGAGGCGTTGCAGCTCTGTGCCGCGGTCCAGAACAGCGAGTTGCAGCTGTATGCGACCTACAACCTCGCCCACCTGGAGAGGGATCGAGGACGGATTCGCGAGGCGGGGGAGACGTACGAGCTGGTCATGGCGCTGGCTCAGCGAATCGGTCAGGTGGAGGTGGAGCAGGGGGCCCGGGCGGGGTACGGCCTCTGCCAGCTCGTTGCGGGGGAGCTGGCGGAAGCGCGGGGCGCCGCTGCTCAGGTCGGACCTTTTCTCGCGACCCGCGCCGACTGGTTCCAGGGCCGCGAGCTGGGGGAAGCGTTGGCGCTCCGGTTCGACCTGCTCGACGCCCGGTTTCCCGAAGCGGTCAAGCGGTTGACGGTCGCATTGGCACTGGCCCACCCCAGCGACGTGTACGGGGCGGCCTGGCTCACGGCGGAGTTCGGTGAACAGATGCGACCCTACGCGCCGATACTGGTTGATGAGGCGGTCCGACGTTATGCGAGCCGCCCAGAGGTGCTGGCGAACCCGCGCATCAGGGATCGCTTCACTGTCTTATTAATTGACAGCGATTCCACTATTGACCGATCTTGACGGGTTCGGTAGACTCTAGCCACGAGGAATTCGGGGCGCCACCAGCCTCCCAGCGCGCCGTAGCGCCGGTCCTCGTACCACCAAGTCGTTCGGTCGCCTGCCGCTGCTCCTCTGCGCGTGCGGTCGAGCGGTCTCCGCTTCCTACGGGGTAGCGTATGCGTCGCAATTACTGGGTTGTCGTTGCCAATGTCCTCGTGCTGGCGGTCCTCGCGGGCTGCCGAGATAATGGGGTTTCTCCCGTCGCCCTGGCGAATGATCAGCCGGCGTCGATGATGCTCGCTCCCGAGGGTCGTCCGTCGCTCAGTCTGTCCGGAACCTCCGTCAGCGACGCCACCACGGACTTCAATGTCGGACCTCGGGGCGGAGTGTTCTACGTCGGCAACCACGCGGTGGTCTTCCCGGCAAACAGCATCTGTGATCCTGCCCGCAGCAGCTACGGAGCAGGCACGTGGGACGACGCGTGTGCGCTCCTGCGGAAGCCTCTCACGATTCACGCGGTAGTGCGTAGCCAGAATGGCCGGAGCTGGGTGGACTTCTCGCCCGAGCTTCGCTTCGCGCCCTCCGACAATCCGTCGAGCTGGGTGTGGATGTACATGCGCACGCCGCAGACGGTGGGCGCGGCTGGTGACCTGTCGCGGTTCAGCATTCTCTACGCTGCAAGCATCGGCGGTGCAATGGAGAACGACGCGGCGTCGGATCCGTCGCTCCGCACGTACGTCGATACGCGCGGTGGCCTGTCCTTCCGCCGCATCAAACACTTCAGCGGGTACACGGCATCGTCGGGGAACGCCTGTGTGATCGGCACCACGTCCGACGGTTGTCCGGGGAGCGGCGCATACGGCCTCACGTTGCAACCGTGATCTGAACTTCCTGGACGCGCCCGCCCTCCGGCGGGCGCGTTCATTTTAGGGCGGCACTACCATCCGGGCGCGGGCAGCGATTCCTTTTTCCATCGCGCTGGAACTGCCACCCCCGTCCGTCGACCCGTGAAGGAAACCACAACCGCGTTCCGGTCCCCGTCGCTCGTCGTGCGAGGCCTGGTGGCCGGACTGGTCGCCGCGGCGGCGACGCTCGGACTTCTGATCGGGATCGGCCGGCGAGGGGGTACGGCGTGGCGCCCACTGAATTCGGCAGCGCATCTTGTGCTGGGTAGCACGGCTGATGGGCTGTGGGCGTTTCATGGAGATGTGACGCCGGTGGGGGGTCTGGTGGTTCTTACACTGAGCGTCGTGGCCGGGATCGCGGTCGCACGCCTGGCCGGCTCGCTACGTTCGAAGCATGTCATTGCGGCCGCGCTCGGAGTGTCGTTGCTGGCATATCTGTTCCACGTTCACGTCGCCGCTCGATCACCGGGCGGGCTCTCCGACCTTCTGTCGAACGGCGAACTGCGGGCGCTCTATCTGACGTGCGCGCTCGCGCTGGCGACTGGTCTTCGCTTTTCGTTTTCGGTCTCGAAACAGGCCGAGGATGGTAGATCGGGCTCGTGATCGAATCGTTTCAGCTCGCGAGCTATTCGCTTACGCACGGCTCGATCGGCAGGAACTTCAGTAACACGCGTGTGTCCAATAGATGGGATCGGTAGGTCTTGGACGTTCTGACGTCAATTGACGACTGTCGGCAGGTCAACTCGTGGACCGGAAGCAAACTCTTCAGGAGGCGGCATGGACTTCCTCGTGATGCTCGAGGACGACGCGGAACAGTCACCTGTGCTCGCGCACGTGAATTCCGCCCCGTCGCCTCTCTCGGCGATCCGACCGGCGCGTGACGTGGTCACGCTTTACGGGGTACCGAGCGCCGAATCGTTGGCCCTGGCCCTGGCAACGGCGGTGGAGTCCCATCGGACCGGGGAAGGGCACGAGCACCGGGACGCGATCCGGCACTTTGGCGTGTGGGCAGACCGAGGCGCGGTCGGTGACGCCGCCTGGCGAGATGCCGGAACGGGCGAGCTGGTGACCCGCGACCTGGAGATTCCGCTCGAGGTTCTGCGTGCGACCGCGGCTCAGCTGCTGAGCGAGTTCGAGGGGGTATTCCGTCGGCTGGTAGCCGGGCTGTCGATGCCCGACTGGCCGGAAGGCGCGCGCCGTGCCATCACGGTCTCACTCGGGCCCGTGGCTGGATTTGCGGCGCCTGTG
>JBBQYZ010000460.1:0-3823 GCA_038208205.1 Gemmatimonadales bacterium
GTGGCTTGAGCGGCTGCGGGCGGATGGCGTCTATCTCGTTGACCTCGTGCCGTTCCCGGTGGACAAGCTGACCTCCGGCGAACGTCGCCGAGCACGCCGCGAGCACGTCACGGCGCTTGTCGAGCAGGCGCGGGCGCTGGACCCGCGAGGGGTCATCGTTTGCCATGCGCCGACGTTCGCGGAGGTCGGCCCGGCGCTCCGCGCGGCCGGGCTGCCGTTGCTGCATGACGCCCCCTTGCCGTTCCCGCTGGGGAACACACGCGCCCGGTTTGTGGCGGGGGTCCGGGTTGTGCTTCCTGGTTCCGGCCGTCCGTCGCGCTAACACCCGATCCATGTCAGATGAACACGACCTCTGAGGAGTCCCCGTCGACGCAGGTATCAGGCGACCGTCACGATCACTGCGATCACGAGCGCGACGACCGCGACCACGAGCGATGCAGCAGCGAGCTTGACGCTCGTGCGCCCGTATTGCTCCATGCGCTCGGTCATCGCGGCCATGGACTCGGTCAACTCGGCAACGCGCTCGTCCCGCTTGTCACCCTCCACCATCCGCTCGGCGAGCAGGGTCCCGGCCTCCGTCACGGACGCCGTTGCGTCGTCCCATGCCTTGCGCATACGCAGCGTGCCCACGAGGGCGGCGAGCGTCAGCACGAAGGCGCCGAGGCCGTACCACGACGGCACTCTCACGTCCGCGAGGCGCGTACCCCACTCGTCGTCATCGCCGCTCACGCTCCGACGATCGCGCGGGAGCCGGACGGCGCGAAGGCCACTTCATCGCGGCGACACGCGCACGAGCTCGCAGCCTGCGGGCAGGGAGCGAGCAAGCGAAGCGCAGACCCAACTCGAGTCCCGGCCCGGAGGGTCGGGTCGCCGTGTTAGGTCCCGGACCTGCGTAGCGCGGCGTACGCCGGTGCCCCGGGGGTCACCGTCGCTTGTTCCAGGCGCCGATGGACCATCGAGATCGTCGCGAGCATGTCCAGGGCGTCCTCCTCGGTAAGCGAGAACTCCACCTTTGCCTCATGTGCGGTCGGGTTGCGAAACGCCCCGACCACGCCTCGAGCAAAGTGTGCGTAGCCGCCTATGGGCGCTTCGCTCGGACGTAGTCTGCAGGCTGTTGAAGGCGAGTGGCGGCATGTTGTTCGTCAGCGTGAACGCTTCGTTAACCAGCTTCGAGCCGTCGCTTTGCAATCCAGTCATCGAACGGATCTTGGCCGAGACACTCTTGGACGCCTCGAGGACGGCATGAAAGTAGTTGCCCTGGACCAGTTCGGCGCGACAGAACCGGAGGACATCGGGGTGGACTTGGCGCGCGGCGAGCTTGGTGCGCAGGGCGTCGGCACGTGACCGCGCGTCGTCGGCGGTACGGGAGGCTGTGCGGGTGACCAGTCGTCTGTCGCTGAGCAGTTCTAGTCCGCTGAGCAGGAGGATCTCATTGACCGACGTGCGCAGGTCGCTTAGGCTTCCTGCTGCAAGCTCGTGGGCTGGATCGAGTGCTTGCTGGACAAATCGCAGGACTGAACCTCCATGGCCGTCTCGGCGCTGGGCGAGCTCGAACGACTCGCGCAGCATGCGCCACTTGGTGCTCTCCGTGCCAGCGGGCAGACGCAGCTCGTCCAGGTCTCGGCGCAGCTCACTCCCGGTCGGCCCGTCGAGAAGATGAGCCAGTCGAGTGATTTGCGCCGACGTAAGTGTCGGCGGCGTAGGCACGCGTTGAGGATGGCGCATGGCGACGACGGGTCGGGGTGTCTCTCGCTCGTGCGGCCGGCGTCAGTGGACGAGCAAGTCAGCCTTCGAAGCCGGCAGTAGCGAGGTTGGCGAGCACCGTGCGGGGCATCCGATCGATGACACCGGTTTGGGTGAGCAGCGAGCCGAAGTTGTTCCAGAGTTGGCGGCGTACGCCGGTGCGGTCGGTGTCCCATCGGATTTCGAGGTGTGCCTCAACTGCATCGACGCTCCCCGGCGGGTGGCCGTGGGGTCGTAGCGGCGCGTGTGGGGGTAGTCGGTCTCGGTCGAGACGCTGGCGCGAGGTATCAGGTCGAGGGCAAGTGGGTTCGCGACCTCGTGGCCGTTGACTGAGAAGAAGCACCCGAACTCTGCAGCGGCGGTCGTCAGTGCGGGAGTGCCGCGCCACCAATGGAGGACCGGAGCGACCACCGAGCGGGCCTGCAGCGCGGCGAGCACCTCGCCATGAGCAGCGGTGCTGTGGATCGTCACGGGGCGTGGGGCGTCGAGCAGCTCGTCGCGCACAGCATTGAAGACCTCGGCCTGACGTGCGCCGTCGTTCTTTGCTCGCCCGTCGAGTCCGACCTCGCCGACGAACACCGTGGCTGCGAGCGCTCGGCGGAACTGGGCTACGTTGAATTGATCGAGTGCGCGGGCGACGCCCGGGTGAACACCGATTGCCCAGAGGGTGGACGGGTCGGTCCGTGCCAGTGCCGCGTCCCATTCACTCGGCTCGCGCGTGACGGCTACAACGACCGAGCGCAATTCGCGCAGCATGTTCGGCTCGACGCTCGTGTCGACATGAGCGTGAGTGTCAAGCGGTGGGAGGGCGAGCCTCATGGCAACCGCAGCAGGGCGAGCTCCGAGACGCCGGCCTGGGCGACCCGAAGCGCCTCTTCGATGTCATAGTCGTCGGGGAGCCCGAGCGCGAGGATCTCGGCGACCGCGACACCGCGAAGCGCGCGCGCACGGACGGACTCGTATGTGCTTCGCCAGGCGCTGCCCATCCGTGCGTCGCGTCCGGGGTCGCCGCGCAGTGCATGCTCGATGTAGGTAGTGGTGTCGGTGAGGTTGGCGGCGAGGAAGGCGGCTCGCCGAACGAGACAGCCGAAGCATGTGCCGCAATGCGTGTCGGCCGCGAAATCGGGGCCGCGGTCGGGCTTGGCGCAGGAGTGCGAGGCGGAGAGGAGTCGGCTTGCGTCGGCGGTGCCGATGGCGTCAGCGACGCGCGCATACACCTCGCCCTTGGTGAGCTGCTCGAAGGGATTTGACAGCTCGACGCGGAGGCCCAACGTGCGGAGGACACCGCCGAGGTCGCGAAGGAAGCCGGGATGGGTTGTTCGCGTCTAGAACGCCGCTCGGCGCTCGCCGGTGAGCGGGACGTTCAGCGACGCAAAGCCGTTCTCGGCCATCCAAAGGCCGGCGTCGTTGACGGACGCGACAGCGAGCCCAACGGCGAGGAACAGCAGCGAACGAGAACGGCTTGACCCCTCGGTGCGGAACTTCACGCCGGACCCGATCTGCGTGCTGCGCCGCCCGAGTCGGACCTTCTGAGTGGCGGGGCGTCGTCCCCAGAACGTCTCAAGCTCGCCGACGAGTCGGTTCTGGACGCCACTGGTGATCGAGAAGTCCCAGTGTGAGGTCAGCAGCGGCTCTCGTCCGTCAGCGTGAGCCACCAGCGCGCCTGACAGGGAATCCGCACCGCCGCTGAACAGCAGCACCAGATCGGAGTGGTGGGCAGGGGCAACCTCGCGACGGCGCGGTGGGCGGGCCTTCGTGAACGTCAATGACCATGTGTCGCTAGAGAGCAGCCGCAGCAGCTCGGCCAGCCTGCTGGCGTGCTCGTTCCACGCATCAGGATCTGACACCGGGACGACGAGTGAGAGCGTGCGTTCGAACCCGCGTTCGGTGCGGGTCGCGGTGCGGTCGACTAGATAGACCAGAGCGGCTAGGCGGACGAAGTCGACGTGAGGGTCGGGCACCGGACCGAGCTGTTCGAGGCGCGGCCCAACCGTCGTTCGACGTGAGCGCCGAGTTCGCGACCAACGTGACGGCCTTCGACCACTGCACGCGCGCGACCAACCCCTTGAAGCGATCAGCG
>JBBQYZ010000461.1:0-3820 GCA_038208205.1 Gemmatimonadales bacterium
ATCCCACCAGTGGGTGACCTCGTTGATGAACGTGGGGGGCCGATCGCCGTCAGCGGGCTGGCGGGTGGGGTCTTGCTTCGTGGCCCGCGCGTCAAGGTGATCAATGCCGTACTGGGCGCGCAGGGGATCGTCCGGCGCGAGCGGTACATCGGTGGTGCACTCGGCGTCGGTGTTGCCGTGGCTGATCCAGTCTTGGTTCATGAACTGGATCCACACGGCGGCCCACAAGTTGAGGAACTGCACCTTGGTGCGGTCGCCCTTCGGCGCGAACAGGGCGCGGCTCAGCTCACGCACGCTCACGGGATCAGTGGCCGGGTTGACGCGCGGGCGAACCGCGGCAAGGCCGCGATCGTCGCCAACGTTGCGGAAGAAGCGCGTGTACGCGGCGCCGACCATCGGGTCGTAGCGGCCGTCGGGATCGCGCTGCAGGTTGTTCCAGCTGCCGTCCGCCGTGCGCCAGCGCCGCGCCCACGCTGGCGGCTCCCCCGGCTCGCGAACGAACGCCGTCTTGGCTCCGTCCGGGTACGGCCGCACGAGGTTGTTGGCAAAGAGCGACTCGCGCATGTAGGCCAGCTTCAGGATCTGCACCGCCTTGCCAGCTTCGCTGGGCAGCCGTCCGCCGCTGCCGTGCCAGTTGGTCCAGACCGCATCGTTCGTGCTGCGCGACCCGGCCAGCTCGGTGAGGTGAAGGAAGACGAACGAGCCCATGCGCCCGGCCACGTGGCCGAGCCGCACCTGCGCATCGTGGGCCAGCTTGTGCACGCGATCGCGCCGGACCGAGAGATCGGGTGGGGTCTCGGTGACCGGGCCCGGATCGGGACCGGACAACAGCCGGTCGCGCGAGAACAACTTGGCGAAGATCTCGCGCTGCGCTTCGCTCGCCGACAGCCCCGTGATCGCGCTCGCGCTCGCCCGCTCGAGCTTCTCGCTCACGGCGGCGGCCGCCTGCGGCACGTGCTCGAGGGCGGTGCGGTAGCACTTCTCCGCGGCGTCGTACGCCTCGGTGAGGAAGTACGCGTCGCCGAGCAGCACGCAGCTCTCGCCGGTGCTATCCGCATCGGCGTGCGATGCCAAGACATCGATCACGGACTTGTAGTCGCCCGCTGCGAGGAGTCGCACGGCTTCGCTGCGGGCTGCGTCGAGCGACTGGGTGTCGTCTGTCATGGGGGCCTCCACCGGGAGTCGGGACAGATCATCTCACGTCGCACGGGGACGACGACCAGTGAGCCTCTTCGCGCCTGACACGAGCAGCCAGGGCGCGGCCACGACGAACAACATGGGTGCGATGACGAGCGCGGCCCACGCGATGTACCGGATGGGACCGAGGTCGACGGTCGTCGTCAGGTCGATGATCGTGCCGGCGAGACCGAACAACGCCCAGCCCACGACGATCGCCTCGAGCCACCGGAACTGGCGGCCCTGGGTCCTACGGGTGACGCGCCACGCCAGCGTTGATGACGCCCCGACAAGCCCGATCGGCGTGCGCAGCAGACGTGGCCCCTGCGAGCGCAGCACGGCCGATGCGACGGCAAGCGCCGAGATCGACGTCATCGTGACGAGGTTCGAGCCGGCCTCTACCTGGAGGTTCTCGGAACCTACGAGGTCGATCGTCAAGAGCTCTTGCAGCTGCCGTTCGGTCAACGACGAGAGATCCGCCAGGCCGTCATCACCCACGGCGCCCGCCGCCGACTCCACGGCGGCGCGCAGCGCCTTCGCCTCCGCGCCGATGTTGGCCCCACGCCGCTCGTCCTCGCTGATCTCCCGCACCACCACAGGTAGCTCTTGCCTGACGATCTCGGCCTGCACCGCACGAGCGTGCCCAAGGAGCGTCCCCGCCCGCGCCATCGGATCGCCCAGGACGCTGTCCACGAGCCCGACCAACCGCTCGGCCGCATCGAGCCGGCCCCACATCCAGTCGTTCGCTCGCCACGAACGCTTCAGGAACGCGCCGAAGTGAGCGAGCTCCACGCCGGCGAGCTTGTCGTCCGGAGTCGACCGGGCCAGCTCGTCGAGGGCGACCGCGCCGTTCGACGTGAACTGCACGAGGCGGATCTCCTGATCGGGACGCGGCTCCGAACCGGCGAAGGATGCTTCGATCACCTCGGTGCACAGCAACAGGGGCGTTACGTCGCCGGCAGCCGCGATGGCACCGTCGTACAGGTTCACCAGCCCGGCCAGCACGAGCGACGGACCGCCCAGCGGCCGCGCGTGTGTGACGAAGTCAGTCAGGCAGGCGCCGAGCGCCGTCAGCTGTTCGTTCAGCGCTGCGACGCGAGCCTCCCGATCCTCACCGGGCCACCGCTGGCGCGCACGCGCGATCGCCTCGGCGAGGGGCACGACGTGAGCCATCTCCTCCGCCAGCAGCCCTTCGAACGTGCCGTGGGGTGGCGAGATCCGTTCCGCGATGGCGCGGACGCGCCCGGCCGCGTCCTTGATCGCGTAGAGCCTGGCGGCCTCCTCGGCCTCGGCCGTGGCGGCGACCGTGTTGATCCACGTGATGAGCATCGCGGCCAGGCGGCGCACGGGCGCACTGCCCCAGCACCAGTCGCTGCCGCCCACCGCCATCGCGCGCGGCACCCACGGCAGCGGCTCGGCGTGCACGTCCGGGGCGTCCCATGCGCCGGTCTCCGGCAGCTTCAGCTCAGGGTGGCCCCAGGGGAAGCTGACACGGATGCCGTCGATCGACGACATCGCCCGCGACGACCGGTACGCGGGAAAGAGGCCATTGGCCACGGCTGCGAACTGGGTCCACGCGTCGTGCGGCGTCTGACCGGCGAACTCGCTCAGCAACGCCTCGCGTCCCGCTCGGCGCGATCGCACTTCGAGGTTGTGCTCGTTGAGCTCGCGCCCGAAGTCGGTGAGCGATTGCGTGCGGGGGATACCGACGATGCTCTTGCTCAGCACCTCGTTCAACGTCGGCGCTTCCTCGGTGCCCACAGGCGGTTGGCCGGGGTCGGGCACGACGAGCGCCAGGACGCGCTCGATTCGCTCGCGTGACGGCTGCCGGATGATCGACTCGATGGCCGCGACCGCGGGCAGGTTGACGAGCACCCCCCCGTCGACGACGAAGGCGCTCTCGGCCGTGCGGTCCTGAAACAGCCCGCTGACGTGGCGCTCCTCGTAGAGGCCGGCGGGCACGAGGCTCGGCTCGAACGCGCCCGGGAACGACGCGGTCGAGCGGCATGCTCTCGCGAGGCGCGGGATCGCCTTGTCGTCGTTGCCGAAGTCGAAGTCGTGGTTGCCGAAGATGAACTCGGCGCGGTGGTCGAGCGCATAGATCTCGCCGTGTCCACCGCTGATCCGCGTCACCTGGCCGCCGAGGGAGGTGGCCGTCAGCCGCACGTTGACCGGCGGGTCGACGTCGCGGAACCCGTCGCCAGCCTTCTCCAGCAACGAGAACGCCTCTTCGATGTGGGGCAGGAAGTTCTCGTCGCCGTTCAGCACGGAGGACAGGACGAGATCGGTCGGTGAGCGCAGCAGCGTGTCGAATGCGCCGTGGTCGATCCACAGTTGGCGGATCGGGTGCAGGTTCGTGCAGCCGTGGAGCACCGCGGCCGCGAGGAAGGCGGCGTTGAGACCACCCGCGCTCGACCCGGTGAGCACGTCGACCGTTGGCCGCACCTTGACCTCGCGGCACAGCGCCACCCACGGGTTCGTGTGGTCAGTGGCGGCCTCGTCGACGTCGAGCTGGCGGCCAGCATCGACGAAGCGCAGCACCTCGTCCACCGCGCCGCCGATCCAGATCGCAAGGCTCACACCGCCGTTCAAGGCGAACGCGAACCTGATCTCGGTGGCCATGGAGCACCCTCTCGCCGCCTCG
>JBBQYZ010000462.1:0-3818 GCA_038208205.1 Gemmatimonadales bacterium
GCACTTGTGCTCGTGCTCGCCCTGTGCGCGATCTCGCCCGAGTCGGCGGCGGGGCAGCAGACGTCGCCGCCTCGCGGGCGCAAGCTTGGATCGCTGGGGCAGAATTATCCGAACCCGTTCCGGCCCGAGACGTTCATTCCCTTCACGGTCGACGACTGTGGCGGGGAAGGGGGCCAGCACGTCGTATCGCTTCGCATCTACAACGTGCTCGCGCAGCTCGTGGCGGTCCCGACGCTTCACGGCGCGGGCAAGCCGATCACGGCCATGCGTCTCAGCTGTGGCGAATACCTCGCGTACTGGAACGGAAAGTCCGGGCGACGAGGCCAGCAGGTCGCGCCGGGCGTGTACGTCTACGAGCTGATGGTCGATGGCCAGCGGACATCGCGGAAGATGTTCGTGGCGAGATGAACCCGTCCTGAGCGATCGAGAGGCCGTGCCCGCGCGGGCACGGCGTCGTGCGTGCTCCACCTGCTCGGTCGGTCAGTGCGCGACGTAGGGATCCAGCGCCGTCCGCGAGATGGTGTACCCCATGTCCTCCAGCGCGGCCGCGGACACGATCGTCAAGGCGGTACCTCCTCCGGAGAGCATGATGTCGTTGCCGAGCGCTGGCGTGCGCCAGTGCGTGTAGGCGCCAGACTCGCCCGAATGGCTGACCGGAACGGGCGTCGTGCGAGACGCGGATGCCCCCACGTCGAACGCCGCCTGCATCGCGCGTGGGCCGAGGAAGCGCGGGTTCGGTCCCGATGCGTCATGAAGGTAGGGGCTCTGGAACCAGTTCGTGCCGATGCCGAGCACGTGCCCGAGCTCATGGAGAAAGATCGTGTCGAGATACCTGGCCGCGCGCGAGTTCTTGAGCCCCGGCGTGCTGACCGTGATCGCTCCCTCGTAGCTGATCAGCGTTCCCTGACGCAGGCCGCACGAGCCGCCGTCGGCGGCGGCGGTCACCAGCGCGTCAGGTGACGACATCCGAACGAAGACGATCACGCCCGGAACGCGCTCGGCGAGCAACGGGCCGAATCCGCAGGTGGTAGTGGTCTGGTCGATCTGGACCGGCAGCACGGGTCCTGTGACGACCTGCATCCACTTCGTCGCCGCCGCGGAGGCGGCGGCCCTCACGTCATCGGGGACGTCGCCCAGGTAACGCAGCTCGATCTTGAAGCCACCGATGGCCGACGCCGCGGCGGGCTGCGGCGACGTCTGCTCCGGGATCACGGGCGCGGTGAACGGCGCGTCGCACGACGCGCTGAAGACGCCCGTTGCGAGGACGCACGTGGCGAGCGCGAGGCTCGATGGAAAACGAGAACGCATCGGCGGACCCCTCGGAGAAATCGTGTCTGCGTCAGGCTGGCGCGGAGCGCGCCGTGGCGCGTCGCGACTTCGGGTCGCTCGCCGGCGGCGCTGCGCGCGCCGGCCTGCTCACGGCCGCCCCATCAGGGGTCGCGATCGGTCGTCTCCGACCGGATAGAGTAGTGTTCGATTCAGGAAGGACGAGATCGCGCGCGAAACGTCACCAGCAGTACTGACACGAGCGCACAACCTCGCAGCACCGGTCCGCCGCTCCGGCAGACTCGGCCTGACACCGTCGCGGGCTGAGCGGCTGATACGCTGCCAACGCGACGCCTTCCCCGCGGCACCCGCGTTGCTCTACTTCGCGGGCGACCGATCGCCACCGTTCGCCAGACTCTCGACGACATGATCAATCCAGATCGCCTGACCGTCAAATCCGCCGAAGCGCTTAATGATGCGCTCGCCGAGGCGCGCCGCCAGGGTAATCCACAAGTTTACGATACGCATCTGCTGCTCGTGCTCCTCGCCCAGGAGGAGAGCATCGTCGTGCCCGTCCTCCAGAAGCTGGGAGCAAGCGTGGCGGCGCTTCGCGACCGGCTGCAGCGCGAGATCGGGCGCTATCCGCGGCAGAGCGAGGCGCAGCCCACGATGGGCCGCGACCTGACGGCGGTGCTCGATCGCGCCGAGAGCGAGGCGAAATCGCTCGGCGACGAGTACGTGAGCACCGAGCACATGTTGCTCGCCCTGTCGGATACCAAGGGGGCCGAGAGCCGTACGCTGCTCAACGAGGTGGGCGCGACCCATAAGGCGCTGCTCGAGGCGCTCGAGGCGGTGCGCGGCACGCACCGGGTCACCGATCAGACGCCCGAGAACCAGTACCAGTCGCTCCAGCGCTACACGCGCGACCTCACGGAGGACGCGCGGAAGGGCAAGCTCGATCCGGTGATCGGACGCGACGAGGAGATTCGGCGAGTCGTGCAGGTGCTCTCGCGGCGGACGAAGAACAATCCCGTCCTCATCGGCGAGCCTGGGGTCGGCAAGACCGCTATCGTTGAGGGGCTCGCACAGCGGATCGTCAACGGCGACGTGCCCGAGGGCCTCAAGAACAAGCGCCTCCTCTCCCTGGACCTCGGCGCGCTCATCGCTGGCGCCAAGTTCCGCGGTGAGTTCGAGGAGCGCCTCAAGGCCGTGCTGAAGGAGCTCACCGAGAGCGAGGGCAAGTTCGTCATGTTCATCGACGAGCTTCACACGATCGTCGGGGCGGGCAAGGCGGAGGGTTCGATGGACGCTGGCCAGATGCTCAAGCCGATGCTGGCGCGCGGTGAGCTCCGCGTCGTGGGCGCCACCACGCTCGACGAGTACCGCAAGCACGTCGAGAAGGACGCCGCGCTCGAGCGCCGCTTCCAGCCCGTGTACGTGGGTGAGCCCAGCGTGGAGAACACGATCGCCATCCTGCGTGGGCTCAAGGAACGGTACGAGGCGCATCACGGGGTGCGCATCACCGACGGCGCGGTGATCGCCGCGGCCACCCTGTCGCACCGCTACATCGGCGACCGGTTTCTCCCCGACAAGGCGATCGACCTGCTCGACGAAGCCTCCTCGCGACTCCGCATCGAGATCGACTCGATGCCGCAGGAGATCGACGAGGTCGAGCGCCGCGTGATGCAGCTCGAGATCGAGCGGACGGCGCTGCAGAAGGAGAAGGACGCCGCATCCGTGGATCGGCGCACGTCGCTCGAGCGCGAGCTCGCGGAGCTCAAGGAGCGCTCGTCGGCGATGAAGGCCCAGTGGCAGCAGGAGAAGGAGACCCTCGGCGCCGTCGGCCGCATCAAGCAGCAGATCGATCAGGCGCGAGTGGAGGCGGAGCAGGCGAGCCGTGCCGGCGACCTCGCCCGGGCGGCAGAGATCACGGACGGCCGCATTCCGCAGCTCGAGCGCGACATGAAGGAGGCCGAGGGCAAGCTCGCGAGCGTCGATGGGCGTCCGCAGTTCCTCAAGGAGGAGGTCGGCGCTGACGACATCGCGGACGTCGTCGCGCGATGGACCGGCATCCCCGTGTCGCGCATGATGGAGGGAGAGCGGGAGCGGCTCACGAAGCTCGACCAGGAGTTGGCGCGTCGCGTCGTGGGGCAGGACGAGGCGGTGCAGGCGGTCGCCAACGCCGTGCGGCGCTCGCGCGCCGGACTGCAGGATCCCAATCGTCCGATCGGCTCCTTCATCTTCCTCGGACCCACCGGCGTGGGCAAGACGGAGACGGCGCGCGCGCTGGCGGAGTTCCTGTTCGACGATGAGGCGGCGATGGTCCGCATCGACATGTCGGAATACATGGAGAAGCACGCCGTCGCGCGGCTGATCGGCGCGCCCCCAGGTTATGTCGGCTACGAGGAGGGCGGACAGCTGACGGAGGCGGTGCGTCGTCGTCCGTACTCGGTGATCCTGTTCGACGAGATCGAGAAAGCACACCCCGACGTCTTCAATATCTTGCTGCAGTTGCTGGACGACGGCCGCCTGACCGACGGGCAGGGGCGCAC
>JBBQYZ010000463.1:0-3807 GCA_038208205.1 Gemmatimonadales bacterium
ACCCGGCCGACGCGGCATTCCTCAACGCGCGGATCGCCCGGTTCCTCGCCGGCGCTCCGGCCGATTCCGCGGAGAAGGTCGCACGGAGCGCGCCCGCGCTGCAGCCGGGCACGTTGCCGACGAGCTGGTACGCCGGAGACAGCAGCTGCACCGGACGGCCCGACTTCCAGGTGCACGCCTACACCCCCGATCTGTTCATCCTGCGCCAGGCCGCCTGCACGAGCTACGAGAAGCCCTTTCTCTACCTGCTCTTCGGTCGGGACCGCGCGCTCCTGCTCGACACCGGTGCGGGTCACGCCGACCTCCGCACCCCCGTCGATTCGCTCGTGCGCGCGCGGCTCGCCCGTACCGGACGCACGTCGATCGACCTCGTGGTCGCGCACAGCCATGCGCATGGCGATCACGTGGCGGGCGACAGTCTGTTTGCCGGCCGCGCCAGGACGGTGGTCGTGGGACGGGACTCGGCCGCCGTGCGCGCATACTTCGACGTCGCCCGATGGCCCACGGACCTCGGCGCGATCGACCTGGGCGACCGGGTGCTCGATGTGATCCCCATGCCCGGACATCAGCCCGCCGGGATCGCGCTCTACGACCGCCGCACCGGCGTGCTGCTCACGGGGGACACCTTCTACCCGGGACGACTGTACGTGCGCGACACCGCCGCCTTCGCCGCGAGCGTGCACCGGCTCGCCGACTTCGTGCGCACGCATCGGGTGTCGTACCTGCTCGGCGCGCACGTCGAGCAGACGCGCGGTCCTTTCCGCGACTATCCGGTGGGCACTGTCGATCAACCGGATGAGCACGCGCTCGAGCTCACCCCCGCGCAGCTGTTCGAGCTCGATGCCATGATCGCGGCGATGCGCGGCCGCTTCACCCGCACGCCGTTGCGCGATGTGACGGTGTGGCCCCTGCCGGCGCCACCCTGACCGTTGGCTCGACGCCGCAGCCCACGCACCGGTGCGCTCTTCCCGCTCCTCCTGCCCATGGCTAACGTCTCTGCATGAAGCTCAAGCCAGTGACCGACAAGGAGTCCATCCGCCTCGACGACGCGCACGCGCTCGTGCGGGGAGGCAGGTCGTCCGAAGACGAGCTCGAGGGCGAGACCGCGGAGCAGGTGGAACGGATCTCCGCGCTGCAGCGCGTGCTCTACGCCGACGGGCGCTTCGCCGTGCTCATCGTGCTCCAGGGACGCGACGCCTCCGGAAAGGACGGCACGATTCGCAAGGTCTTCACCGCGGTGAACCCCCAGGGGTGCAGCGTGGCCAGCTTCAAGGCGCCCACCGACCTGGAGCAGCGCCACGATTTCCTGTGGCGCGTGCACCAGCAGGTTCCGGCGCGAGGGATGATCGGCATCTTCAACCGGTCGCATTATGAAGACGTGCTCGTGCCGCGCGTGCACGGCAGCATCGGCAAGCGGGAGTGGCTGGCACGATACGACCAGATCAACGACTTCGAGCGAATGCTCGCGGCAAGCGGGGTCGCCATCCTGAAGTTCATGCTGCACATCTCGCGCGACGAGCAGAAGCGACGCCTCCAGGATCGGCTCACCGACACCTCCAAGAACTGGAAGTTCCGGGTCGGTGACCTGGACGACCGGGCGCAGTGGGACGCATTCACCAAGGCGTACCGCGGCCTGCTGTCGCACACGAGCGAGGCGTGCGCTCCCTGGTACATCGTGCCCGCCGACGACAAGCGGGTCCGCGATTACCTCGTGGCGCGGACGATCGCCGACCGCCTGGGCAAGCTCGGGCTACGCTATCCGGCGGCCGATCCCGCCATCGTCGGCGTCACCATCGACTGAGGACCGCGGCGTCGGCGATTACACTGCTCGGCATTATCGCCCTCACATGATCGCCCTCATCTGTATCGACGTCGATGGTACCCTCGTCGGCAGCGCCGGCGGCGTCTCGCCCGCGATCTGGGCGGCTGCCGCGCGCCTTCGCGCTCGTGGCGTCCGGCTCGCCGTCTGCACCGGCCGACCGGGCTTCGGGCTGGCGCGCGAGTTCGCCGCTCGGCTCGACCCCGACGGTTGGCACGTCTTCCAGAACGGTGCCAGCGTGGTGCGTCTGCCCGACGGTGAGACGCGGTCCGCCGCGCTCGCGCCGTCAAGCGTACGCGAGCTCGTGGCGCGCGCGCGCGTGCTCGACCGGCCGCTCGAGCTGTACGGCGACGCGGAGTACGCTGTGGAATCGCACGGCGCGCGCGCGCGGCAGCATGCCGCCCTGCTCGGCGTCCCCTTCGCGCCGCGCGACCTGCTGTCGTTGTCGGTGCCGGTGGTGCGCGCGCAGTGGCTCCTGCCGCACCACGAGGCCAATCTCGTGATGACTGAGCCGCACGACGGCCTCACGCTGGCGCACTCGCTCTCGCCCGTGATGCCCGACACGAGCTTCGTGAACGTCACGCCGGCGGGAGTGGACAAGGCGTCGTCGGTACGGCACGTGGCCGAGGCGTACGGGGTGCCGCTGGAGCGGGTGATGATGGTGGGCGACGGACAGAACGACGTCAGCACCATGCGCATCGTCGGCGTGCCGGTGGCGATGGGGAATGCCGAGCCCGCGGTGCTCGCAGCGGCGCGATACACGGTTGGTGATGTGGACGATGATGGGTTGATGGAGGCCTTCGCCCTCGCGGAATCGCCGTAGGGCCGAGCTGAATGGTCAGCGCAGCGGCGGCGTGGATGCCGGCGCCCGCCGCCACCGTGTCGCCTGCTCGTAGGCGAATGCCAGCCCGATCAGTCGGGGCTCCGCCCACGCGCGTCCGAGCAGCTGCAGTCCCGCGGGCAGCGTGCCGTGCGTGTATCCCATCGGCACCGTGATCGCCGGGAAGCCCGTGCTCGGTGAGAAGAGCTGGCTGTTGTCGCCCGCCGGGGTGTTGAGGTCGCCGATCAACCGCGGCGCATTGCTCCAGGTGGGATAGACCAGCGCGTCGACGTTGAGCGAGTCCATCGTCGCCGTGACCGCGGTGCGCAGCCAGGCACGGAACTCGTCACGCGTGCGGCAGCCCGGGTTCCGGGCCGGCGGGAGCGATTCGGCCTGCGCCGCCTCGAGCCGCGCCTGGATGGTCGGGTGGAAGCGGCGCGACGCGATCACCTCGGCGAGCGAGTGCACCGGCGCGCGGTCGCCCTGTCGTGCGAGCCAGGCGTCGATGTCGTAGCGGAACTGGTTGCACGAACCGGTTGAGGCCTTGAGGTGGGCGTCGAGCCCCGCGACCATCGCCGGATCCACGATCGTCGCGCCGGCGCGGCGCAGATCGTCGAGCGCGGCGGCGAAGACGCGCAGCACCTCGGGATCGGTGCCGGCGCGCTCGTACGCCTGGCGCAGCACGCCGATGCGCGCGCCGCGCAGCGCGTCGCGGTTGAGGGACGACGTATAGTCCGCCGCGCGGTGGCCGCGCGAGCGCGCCGTCACCGTGTCGGCGGCATCCTCGCCCGCGACCACCTGGAACAGCGCCACCGCGTCGGCGACGGTGCGCGCCATCGGACCGGCGATGTCGCTCGCGAGATTGAGGGGCGCCACGCCGTCGCGGCTGGTGAGTCCCATCGTGGAGCGGATGCCCACGAGCGCCTGGTGCGACGACGGGCCGCGGATGGAATTGCCGGTGTCGGTGCCCAGACCCGACTGGCCGAGGCTGGCCGCGACCGCCGCGGCGGTGCCGCCGCTCGAGCCGGCGGTGACCCGGTCGAGCGCGTACGGGTTCCGCGTGTAGCCGGGGAGGATCGAGCTCACCGTCTCGTACGGAGTGAACGCGAACTCCGCCATGTTGCTCTTGGCGAGCACGATCGCGCCGGCCTCGCGGATGCGGCGCACC
>JBBQYZ010000464.1:0-3800 GCA_038208205.1 Gemmatimonadales bacterium
GGTGGCGGCGCTTGCAGCCGAGCTCGCGAACGAACCTCACGCGCAGCGGCGACGGAACGTGAACGCCAAGGCGAACGCGAGTGCTATCTCACATCACGGGAAGGGCGAGCTTGCCGCGCTGGTGTTCGAGCGCTTGGAGCAACGCCAGTTTTCTCGACGACGCGCTCGTCCGCGCGGTGCTGCGCGGGTTGGGCGAGGAGTCTTGATCGAGCCCCCGGGTTCGGCGTCGTGCTCGACGCGAACCCGATACGCTTCGCCGACGTTGGATCGTGAAACCACGTGTGCGACCTCGATCTCGCGTCGGTGCTACGCGCCGCGCATGCCGCCGCCCGGGGCAAGCGGCGCAGCCCGGATGTTGCCGCGTTCCTGCTCGATCGCGAGCGCCACGGCCTGGCGCTGATCGCGGAGCTCCGCGCGGGGACCTGGCGGCCGAGCGCGCCGCGCGGCTTCTTCATCCGGGAGCCGAAGCGGCGCCTGATCTCGGCGCTGCCGTTCCGCGATCGCGTCGTCCAGCACCTGCTCGTCGCGGCGACGCTGCCCGCGATCGAGCGCTCGTTCGCGCCACAGTCCTACGCGTGCCGCAAAGGCTTCGGCACGCACCGCTGCCTGCGCGCCGCCGCCGAGCTGGCCCGGCGGCACCGCTACGTGCTGCGGCTCGACTTCGCGAAGTTCTTTCCGTCGATCGACCACGCGCTGGTCAAGGGCCTGTTGCGGCCACGCACGCCGCCGCCGTGGTGGTCGTTCACCGAGCGGATCGTCGA
Organism: Gemmatimonadales bacterium; assembly: GCA_038208205.1. GTDB lineage: Bacteria > Gemmatimonadota > Gemmatimonadetes > Gemmatimonadales > Gemmatimonadaceae > AG11. Next base: position 762 of record JBBQYZ010000464.1, read on the forward strand.
CGCGCGCGCCCACGTCGAACCGACGCGGTTCTACTTCCCCGGCGACGATCTGTTCGCGCCGATCGCCCGCCCTCACGGCCTGCCGATCGGAAATCTGTGCTCGCAGATCTGGGCCAACCTCGTGCTCACGCCGGTCGATCACTTGATCGCCTCGCAGCTCGGCCTCGGCGCGTTCGTCCGTTACTGCGACGACCTGCTCGTCTTCGACGACGATCCTGGACGCCTCGGTGCCGCGTGGGACGCGATCGCGCGGCGCTGCGACGGCTTGCGCCTGCGGCTCCACCCGACGAAGTGCCGCCTTCACCGCACGACCGAGCGCGTGGCGTTCGTCGGCTTCGTGCTCGAGCGCCGGGGCGACGCGGTGCGCGTCTCGCTCAAAGGCCGAGAACGTCCGCCGGTTCCGCCGGAGGATGCGCGAGCTGCGATTGCTCCACGCCACCGGCGCGATCGAGATCGAGGAGGTGACCTCGCGGATCCGCGCCTGGCTCGCGCACGCCCGCCACGGCGACACACGGACCCTGTGCGAGCGCGTGCTCGCCGAGATCTCGTTCTCGCGCGGCGCCGAGCCATAGGTCCTCTCGGGCCGGCCGCTGGACGGCTCGCCCCGAGAGGGTCCCGCGGTGGTGTGCCGCGGGCGATGATCGCGCCTCTATACGACCGAGGCGCGGCGCCGCGAGGGTGGACTGTGGATCATCACGCCCGCCGCGACCATGATCACGGCGGCTCTGGACGTCCTCGGAGAGAGGAAGGCCCGCAGTCTTCGAGCAGCGAACCCCGATATTGTCGTTGCGATTCGTCGGGGTGTCGTTGTTGCGGTTGGCCGCGCGCAGGTTCGTCGCATCATTGTTGAAGCTCCCGCCGCGGATAACCCGGTTGGACGCGTCCCTCGCGACGCCACCGGCCCGAACGAGCACCGGCTCCACGAGCCTACCGCGACGCGGTGCTCCGTGCCCAGCCCCCGAGCATGCGACCGACCTCGCCGCTCTCCTTCGCGAAGTGGAGGTGCTGCGCCTCGGGACATGCAGCGGAGGCTTCGCGCGAGCCGGACCAGCACGCGGGCGCGGACGAGCGCGCGCGACGCCGCAGCGAGCTCGGCTTGCTTGTCGCGGCGGTACACGAGCAACGTCTCCATCCGCACCGCGATGACCGGCGGCGCCGGCGACCGCAATTTTCGACCGGCGGGCGCTTCGCGCCCGGAGGATTCCGGATCCACGTCGCCCTCGTTCTGCTCAGCCACCAGCGCTCCGGTCAAGGGATAAAGTGCCAAGGGTCAAGGGAACGTGATGGGTCACGCGAGCGCGAGCATCACGCGTCGACGTTCACGGAGTCCTCGAGCAACGGAGCCCGACAGAGTTGAGGCGAATCGTCGGGGGGTTGCGGTAGCGGTTGGCCGCGCGCAGGTACGTCGCAGCATCACTGAAGCTCCCGCCACGGAGAACCCGGTTGGACGCGGGTGTGAGATTCGCGCAGTCGTTGCATGGATTCGCATAGGGCGTCGCGTACCCGTCCAGCACCCACTCCCACACGTTGCCGCCGAGGTCCGACTGCCCAAAGACGCCGTCGCCGGCCGGCTTGCCGCCGACGGCAACGAGGTCCGTCAGCGCGCAGCCGTTGATGCCGTCGCCGAAGCATTGCTTGGTCGCGTCCACGTGGTAGCTCGCGTACGTCGAGTCATCGTTGGTGAGCGCAAACGGCGGGCTCGACCACGGGAAGGCACGCTGCTCCTGGCCACCCGCCGCCGCGTAGTTCCACTCCGCTTCCGTCGGCAGGTACCCGCCATCCCAGAGGCAGAACGCCATCGCCTCGTACCACGTAATGCAGTTCATCGGTCGGCTCTCGTTGCCGCCCGCCGCGTCGGTCCACGTCTGATACGTCGCGTTGCACTTCATGTTGGCGACGAGCGCTCCCGTGTTGATGGCGAGGCTCGCATTCCAGCTCGGGTCCCAGCCGCCCTGGCTTGCCATGCCGTTGAGCGTGCGCGCACCGGCGCCCGCCGGCGGCGGATTCACCTGGGTCCCCATGCTCGCGTCCACGAACGTCCGGAACCGCGCGACGGTGACCTCGTACTTGTCGAGCCGGAACGTGCTCACCGTCGCCGGATAGCCCATGTCGGTGAACGCCGTATCCGCCATGTCGTAGCTCCGGAAGAACGTTCCACCCGTGACCACCGGGCTCTCGCAGCAAGGCCGGTTGCCCATCTGCCCGCACGTCGCCAAGGTCCCGCAGCTCACCGCCGGCGGCCCGTCACTTCCGGTGCCATCGGTTCCGGAACCATCGAGCCGGGCGTCGAACCCGAGCCGGCCGCACGCGGTCACCACCAACACCATGATAGCGACAAGCCCGCGCATGTTGCCAAGGATACCAGCTTCGCGTCCCCCCCCCCCAGTGGCATCGACAGCGATGACGTATGCGACCGGGCCGGCCGAAGGCGGTTGCGCGCGGCGCGCGTGACGACGTGCACGCGACCGTCGCCGCCGGCCGCCGGCTCCTCGCACCGATCGAATACGAACCGAGATGCGTGCCAACGCATCGACCCACCCTCGTCACCGTCCGCCGACTCGCTCCATCGTAGGCCCGCTCGCCAACTTCGCGGAGTGAGTCATCGCCCCGGTAGGTTCATCGCAAGGAATCCCGGCCTCCCGGATGAGAAGCATTGGCGGTGGTCTCGACTCGCTTCGCCGAGGTCGAGGATGATCCGTGGCGGCAGCAGCTCGACATGCCTCCGTCCGCGAAGCTGACGCCCGCACGCGTGCAGGGCTTCGGTTCGACCGGCGGTGCCTTCCTGAAGTCCTCGGTCTGCCGCGATGGCGCTCAAGCGCGCGAAACTTTCAGCGTGCTCGTCGAAGGCGTGCTCCCGCGCGGCCTCCTCCGAGCGAGGTTCGGCGCGGCCGGACAACCGCTCGGCGGCTAACGGCGTCGCGCACCCGCGCACCCGGTGCTGCACGAACTCGTCACACGCCATGCACAGACGACGAATCCGAAGGAGGCGGCCGGCCCGTCATCAGCGACGTTCTAAACCCAAGGCAGTCACGATCTCAG
>JBBQYZ010000465.1:0-3796 GCA_038208205.1 Gemmatimonadales bacterium
ACCGTGCGCGCGACCAATACGCGCGACAACCAGGCCGAGCGTCCGACCGCAGGCAGCACGGAGCGCAACCTGAGCCCGGCCCAGCTCGACCGCCTGCCGATCGACAAGGGAGATCTCGCCTCGGTCGCGACGCTGTCGCCCGGCGTGGTCGGCACCTCGGCAACGGATTCCACCGCGGCGGCCTTTTCCGTGGCCGGCCAGCCGACGAACCAGAATCAGATCACCCTGGACGGACTCAGCTTCGGGTCGGGCAGCGTGCCGCAGGAAGCCGTGCGCAGCACGCGCGTGATCACGAGCACCTACGACGTGAGCCGCGGCCAGTTCACCGGCGGCCAGGTCGCATCCACCACTCGGGGCGGCACCAACAACGTGCAGGGTGTGCTCAGCTACTCGCTGCGCGACCCCGAGCTCGAGTTCGTGGACGAGTCGTCGGCGTCGTTCGGGCAGAAGTATCAACAGAACTCGTTCAGCTTCGGTCTCGGCGGACCGATCCGGCAGGACGAGGCGTTTGTGTTCGGCGCTGCGTCCGTGTCGCGTCGCACCAACCCGCTCTCGTCACTGTTCTCAGCCGATGCGCAGACCCTTGCACGCCTGGGCGCGAGCCCCGACTCGGTGCAGCGCTTTCTCTCGCGGCTGACCACCATTGGCGTCGCACCCACGCTGCCCGGGATACCGAACGAGCGCCTGGCCGATCAAGGCTCGGCGATCGTGCGCTTCGATTGGTCGCTCGGTGAGTCCAACACGCTGACGCTGCGCGGCGACTGGCGCGGCTCGCTGCAGGATGCCACGCGCATCTCGGCGTTCAGCGTGCCGAGCACCGGGGGCAACCTGCGCACGATGGGCGGCGGGGCGATGGCCACGCTGACGTCGCACCTCGGCCGGTTCATCAACGAGGGGCGCATCTATCAGTCGTCCGACCGACAGAACACCGTGCCATATCTCATCGCGCCCGATGGACGCGTGACTGTCGCGTCGATCCTCGAAGACGGAACACGAAGCCTCACGAACCTGCAGTTCGGCGGCAACCCGTCGCTGCCGCAAGAGACTCACAGCCGACTACTCGAGGCCACCGACGAGCTGTCATGGGTGAGCGTGGGCGGCGCGCACCGGTTCAAGTTCGGCGGACTGCTCAACTTCGATCGCTCCACGATCGGGCAGATCCCCAATCGCTACGGCACCTTCTTCTACAACTCGCTGGCCGATTTCGAGGCGAACCAGCCGTCGCAGTTCACGCGCACGATCTCGGGTCGCGACCGGCTGGCCGGCAGCAACAACGCCGCGCTGTATGTGGGCGACGCGTGGCGCCGGTCGCCAGCGCTGCAACTGACGTACGGGCTGCGCGCCGAGGCGACTCGCTTTCCGCGCGACCCGGCGTTCAATCCCGAGATCGGGGCGTTCTTCGGCCGACGCACGGATCGCTCGCCCTCCGAGGTGCATCTCAGCCCGCGCGTCGGCTTCACGTACTTCGTCGGCCTGCCAGCGCCGGTGCCGGCGGCGCCCGCGGACAGCGGGCGCTCGCGCAACCGACAGGGCGGCGGTCAGGGCAGGCAGGGTGGCCCCGGCGGGTTCGCCGGCTTCAACCAGGTGAGGTGGATCGTGCGCGGAGGCATCGGCGAGTTCCGTGGTCGAATCTCGTCGAACCTCGTGGCCTCGGCGGTGGACGCGACAGGTCTCGTCGGCGGACAGTCGCAGCTGACCTGCATCGGCGCCGCGGTTCCCATCCCCGACTGGACGTCGTATCTCGGCGACCCAGCGTCGATTCCGACCCAATGCACCGATGGCGCCGCGTCGACGGTGACGGCGCAGCGCCGCAACGTGACCCTGTTCGACCAGGACTTCAGCGCGCCGAAGGTGTGGCGGTCCTCGCTCGGTGCCAGCCGTCGCTTCTTCGAGCGGTACCAGTTCAGCGTGGACGGATCGTTCGCATACGGCGTGAGCCAGATCAGCACGCGCGACCTCAACCTTCGAGACTCGCCGCAGTTCGCGCTCGGCCGTGAGACCGGCCGGCCGGTGTATTCTCCCGCCAACGCGATCTTCCCCGCGACGGGCGCCACCACCGTGAACGTCTCGCGCCTGCACCCGGAATACGGAACGGTGAGCGAGCTGACCTCGCAACTTCGCTCGGCGTCGGGACAGCTTACCACGTCACTCGGCGGATTGACGCTGCGGGGCATCGCACTGAACGGATCGTACACCTTCCTGCGTTCGCGCGACCAACAGAACGGTTTCGGCGTAGGCGGGGGGTTTGGCGGCTTCGGCGGCGCGTCGACGTCGGGGAACCCGAACGTGGTGCAGTGGGGCACCTCGGACCTCGAGCGGCGTCACAATGTGCTCGCGACGATGAGTTATCCGATGCGTGCCTGGCTGGACCTCACTGCCATCGGGCGCGTGAGCTCGGGGCAGCGGTACACGCCGGTCGTGAGCGGCGACGTGAACGGCGATGGCGCGCGCAACGACCGTGCGTTCGTGTTCGATCCGGCGAGCGCCGCGGCGGTCGGCGACACCGCCCTGGCGAACGGCATGTCACGGCTTCTGGCGGCGGGCAACGCGCGAGCGCGCGAATGTCTCGTCGTTCAGACCGGAAACGTGGCGGGCCGCAACAGCTGCACGACGCCCTGGACCCCCTCACTCGACTTCCAGCTGAACTTCAAGCCGAGCGCCTTCGGGCTCGATCGCCGGCTCACGCTCTCACTGCAGCTGCAGAATGCGCTCGTCGGCGTCGATCAGCTCCTGCATGGCAACAACCTTCACGGCTGGGGCCAGCCCCTCATCCCCGATCGCACCTTGCTCTTCGTGCGCGGCTTCGACCCGGCAGCCAATGCGTTCCGCTACCAGGTGAACGAGCACTTCGGAGTGGCGAACGGTCGGAACAGCGCGTTCCGCGTTCCGTTCCAGATCGGCTTGCAAGGGCGGCTCGCCGTGGGGCAGGACCCGTCGCGGCAGCAGGTGCGGCAGATCTTCGGTGGCGGCGCGAACGGCCGTGCACCGACGCGTGAGGATTACAAGGCGCGGATGCAGCGCCTGGTACCGAACCCCTTCCTGACGACGCTCGGTCTCGACGACTCGCTCAATCTGGCGCTGACGCCAGATCAGAAGTCCCGCCTTCAGACACTGAGCGATACGCTGGCGCCGAAGGTGGACCGCCTCACGGGCGAGATTGCCGACATCCTCGCCGGCGCAGGCAGCAATCCCGACCCGCAGGTGATCTTCGCGCGCATGTCGGGCAAGACGAACGAGGGACGCCGCATCGCCGAGAAGGCGATCGCCGATCTCAGAACGACGCTCAGCGCAGAGCAATGGGAGAAGCTGCCCGAGTCGACGAAGACGGTGCCCACCGGCCGCGGACTTGGAGGCGGGGGCGGGGGCGGAGGCGGGGGTGGGGCTGGAGAACGGCGGGGCGGTCCGCCGGAGTAGGCGTTACAGCGCGACGCGTACGATCATGCCGAGCGCCACGAGGGCACCCGGAGCACGGCGCGTGTCCGTCTGGCGCATGACGAACGAGTCGATGCTCGTGCCACCGGCGATCGGCACCCGCACGCCGAGACCGGCTTCACGGCGATTCAGCACGTCGAACCGGGTGTCGTAGGACAGATCGTGATACGCGTACGGATCGATCACGCGGCCGAGCGCCTCGGCATGATGTCCCACCGAGATCCGGTTCTGGTAGCGCCGCGACCAGGTGCCGTCCACGTCGCGCAGCTCCATCCGCGCGCGGTCACGCAGCTCGAACGTCCCAAGCCCGGTGCGAAAGTTGACGGAGGGCAGCCAGCGGTGCTCGAATACGCCGCTGCCAAGC
>JBBQYZ010000466.1:0-3783 GCA_038208205.1 Gemmatimonadales bacterium
GGGTCACTGCCTGGGCGCCGCGATGATCGAAGCGCGTTCGGCGGACGGCGTCGTGGTCTACACGGGGGATTACAAACTGCGTCCCAACCCGTTCACGACGCCGACCTGGCTGCCGCGCTGCGATACGCTCGTGATGGAGTGCACCTTCGGCGAGCCGCGCTACCAGTTCCCACCCGACGAACGACTGGTGGCCGAGCTGTGTGCATTCGTGGAGGGCGCACTGACGGACGACGTCACACCGGTGGTGCTCGCGTACGCGCTGGGCAAGGGGCAGGAGGCGTTGTACCACCTCACGCGCCACGGCTTCGACGTGGTGGTGCACGGCGCGATCGCGAACATGTGCCGCCTGCACGTGGAGCTCGGCCATCCCTTTCCGGGCCCGGGGATCTGGACCTCGTACAAGCGCGGCGAGGTGGGACGTCGAGTGCTGCTCACCACGCCGTCCACTCGCAAGACCGCGATGGTGCAGGGGCTCGCGAGGCGGCGCATCGTCAACCTCACCGGGTGGGCGCTGCATCCGGGGGCGCACAACATCTACCAGGGATGCGACCTCGTGCTCCCGCTGTCGGACCACGCCGATTACGAGGAGCTCGTGCGCACGGCTCGCGACTCGGGAGCGTCGCGCGTGTACACGGTGCACGGGCCCGAGGGGTTCGCCGACCGCCTGCGTGCATTCGGGCTGCCAGCCGAGCATCTGGGCGCGCACCCGCAGGCGCTCTGCGACGATGACGAGGAGGCACCCGGCACCGCGGCGCGCACACCCGATCAGCACTCGCTGGAGCTGCTGTGAGCGAGCCGGCGGCGATGGAAGTGGACGAGCTCGCCCTCGACGCCTTCGCGCGGTGGGCGGCGGCGGCCGACCGCATCCGCGCGACGACGAAGCGACTCGAGAAGCTCGCCGTGCTCACGGCCTACCTGCCGACGCTCGACGACGATGCACTGCCGATCGCCGCGCACTTCTTCTCGGGCATCGTCTTTCCGCGGCACGACCAGCGCACCACGCAGGTGGGCGGGTCGATCCTCTGGGGGGCGCTCGGCGAGCTGACCGGATCCGGCGACGAGGCGCTCGCCGCGGCCTACACGCGGCATGGCGATTCGGGCGACATGGTGGGCGACGTGCTGGCGGGCCGGCCGTCGGGGGGACACACGCTCTCCTGGATGTCGGAGCGGTTCGCGGTGCTCGCCGCGACGCGGGGCAGCGGGGCGCGACGGGTGATCGTACGCGACACCCTCGGCGAGCTCGGGGCCGACGAGGCGCGATATTTCGCCAAGCTGCTCGGCGGCGAGCTGCGCATCGGGCTCAAGGAGGCGCAGGTGGAGGAGGCCGTGGCGCGCGCCTTCGGGCGGCCGATCACCCTGGTGCGCCACGCGAACCTCCTGCGCGGCGACGTTGGCGAGGTCGCAGTGCTGGCGCGTCATGATGCGCTCGCCGACGCGACGCTCGCCCTGTTTCATCCGCTCGGCTTCATGCTCGCGCAGCCGATGGCGACGCCGGAGGAGATCGTGGCCGCCATGCCGTCACCGTTCGTGGTGGAGGACAAGTACGACGGGATCAGGGCGCAGGCCCACGTGGACGGCGACACCGTGCGGCTGTATTCCCGCACGCTCGACGAGATCACGCACGGCTATCCGGACGTCGTCGAGGCGATGCGGGGACTCGGTCACGGGCTGGTGCTCGACGGAGAGTTGCTGGCCGTAGACCCGGCGCGGCCACGGCAGGCCCGTCCGTTCGCGGTTCTCCAGCGTCGGCTGGGACGCAAGGAGCCTTCGGCGACCATGATGGCCGAGGTGCCCGTGGCGTTCGTCGCCTACGATATTCTCGCCGCTGATTCCCGGCTCGTGATCGCGGAAAGCCATTCAGGACGACGCCGCCGCCTCGAAGCGCTATCATGGCGCAGCGATGGTGCCTTTCTGGCGCCACAACTCCTTGTGCATACGGACGTCGAGGTGGATCTGGCGTTCGAGCGAGCACGCACGGCAGGCAATGAAGGGATCATCGCCAAGGATCCAGCGTCGCCGTACACCCCCGGCCGGCGCGGGAAGACGTGGATCAAGCTCAAGCGCGCCCTCGCTACCCTCGACGTCGTCGTGACCGGGGTGGAGCGGGGGCACGGCCGACGAAACGGCGTGCTGTCCGACTACACCTTCGCGGTGCGTGCGTCGGAATCGGATCCCACTCTCCTCAACGTGGGGAAAGCGTACAACGGGCTCACCGACGTGGAGATCACCGAGCTCACCGAGCGTTTCGAGTCGATCACCACCCAACAGTTCGGGCGGTTCCACGCGGTGCGTCCCGAGGTCGTGCTGGAGGTCACCTTCGAGATCGTGCAGAAGTCGGCGCGCCACAAGGCGGGCTACGCGCTGCGCTTTCCGCGCATCGTGCGCGTGCGGGACGACAAGCCTCCGGCGGAGATCGACACCCTGGCCCGCGTGCGCGAGCTGGCCGGGGAGGCTGCGCCCGACGCCGAAGGGACGGGGTGAGTAGGGCGGCGCATGGTCCGGCATCCGCGGCGGCGATGCAGCGGGCGCTTCGGGTGCTCACACCGACCGTGCGCGGCTGGGTGACCGACACCTTCGGCGCTCTCACCCCACCGCAGAGCGCCGCGATCCCGGCCATCCATGGCGGAGAGCACGTGCTCATCTCGGCGCCCACCGGCACCGGGAAGACCCTCGCGGCCTTTCTCGCCGTGCTCTCCGAGCTCGTCGCGGCGCACCAGGCCGGGACGCTGGGCGACGGAATCATGGCCGTGTACGTCTCGCCCCTGCGTGCGCTCGGCACCGATGTCCAGCGTAACCTGGAGCGGCCGCTGGCGGAGATCTGCGCGCGGTTGGGCGTCGGTTGTGGAGCGGGCGAGGCGGCCGACGCAAACAAGGGTGATCCGCCAATCCGCGTGGCGTCGCGAACGGGCGACACCACGCCGGCCGAACGGCGGCGGCTCATCGCGCGACCGCCGCACGTGCTCGTGACCACCCCCGAGTCGCTCGCCATCCTGCTCTCCACCGCGTCCATGACGCCGCATTTTCGCGCCGTGCGCTGGGTGATCGTCGACGAGGTGCACGCGATGGCGGGCGGGAAGCGCGGCGTGCACCTCGCCCTCTCACTGGAACGGCTGGCCGCCGCCGCGGACCGCGATCCCGTCCGCGTGGGCCTGTCTGCCACCGTCGCGCCGCTGGATGCGGTGGCCCGCTGGCTGTGCGGGACCCTGCGGACACCGCGGGTCGTCGCCTGGCGCGCCCCACGCGATGCCGTGTTCGCGGTGCAGTCGGCGCTCGGGGGCGAGGTAGTGCCTAACCCGCAGCGTGTGCAGCGCGCTGTCACCGACGCGGTGGCGACGCGGGTGACCGCCGAACGCACCACGCTGGTGTTCACCAACACCCGCGGCGCCACCGAGCGGCTGGCGCACCGGCTGCGCGAACGCTTCCCGGAGGCAGACGTGGCGGCGCATCACTCGTCGCTCGCGCGCGAGGAGCGGCTGTCGGTCGAGGAGCGTCTGCGTGCCGGCTCGCTGCGCGTCGTGGTGACGTCCACGTCGCTGGAGCTGGGGATCGACATCGGCACCGTGGACGAGGTCATCCTCGTGAGCTCGCCGCGCGACGTGACGCGCGCGTTGCAGCGTATCGGCCGCTCGGGGCACCGCATCGACCGGCACCCGCGCGGACGGTTCATCGGCACTGGAGTCGACGACGTGCTCGAGTGCCTCGTGGTGAGCGATCGGTGCCGCGCCGGGGAGCTCGACCCGGTGCGCGTGCCGGTCGCACCGCTGGACGTGCTCGCGCAGCAGC
>JBBQYZ010000467.1:0-3775 GCA_038208205.1 Gemmatimonadales bacterium
ACCGGCCTGATCGAGCGACCTCCCGCGTAGTCAGCAGGCGCTTCCGCCGGTACGCTGGCGAGCCAATGGGGACGTAGCTCAGTTGGCTAGAGCACCTGCTTTGCAAGCAGGGGGTCGTGGGTTCGAGTCCCATCGTCTCCACCACGTTGGTCCTGGTCACGAGCTTGCGAGGCGTTGGTCTGGTCGATCGAGTCGCTCGGCGTGCCCACCACGTGCCCACCAACAGCGGTCGATGGCGCGTCATGGTGGGCATGCTCGGGCACGGACGGCTCCTCGCCGAAGCGTTCGAGGTAGCGGACGATGTCGGCGTCCTGGCCGTCGATGACGTGTTGGTAGCGAAGCGCGGCCGTGGCTGACGCGTGGCCGATGCGCGCCATCAACGCCTTGAGGCTCGTTCCGCTCGCGGCGGCGAGGGTGGCAGCGGTGTGCCTTAGATCGTGGAAGCGCAGGCCACTCACGCCGACTTCGGCCATCGCCGGCTCCCACACGCGACGACGGAAGTTGCTGCGCCGTAGCGGTCCGCCCTCGACGGCGGGGAAGACGAGGCCGTCGTCGCCCGCCTCGGCGTAGAGCGCGATGTGCATGTCGAGGGTGCGAGCGACGAACGACGGGATGCCGACCGTGCGACGACCGGCTGCGGTCTTCGGTGGACCGAACGACAACGCGCCGTTCACCTCGCCGAGCTTGCGCGTGACGGTAAGCGTGTTCGCTTCGAGGTCGACATCGCGGCGACGCAGACCTGCGAGCTCGCCCCATCGCAGCCCGCTGTAGGCAGCGGTGAAGACGAGCGCCTCCCATCGCGGGCCGACGGCGGCGGAGAGCGCTGCAACCTGATCGGGCGCAGCGATCTGCATCTCGGCGTGGCGCTTGGTGCCTGCGCCCTTGAGCGTGCACGGCGATTTGGCGATGAGTCCGGCCTCCACCGCGCCGTCGAGCGCACCGCTCAGCACGCGGTACGCCTTGGCGACGGTGTTCGGGCTCAGATGGGTCTGGTGAAGGTGGCCGAGCCACGCCTGCACGTCACCGGATGTGATCCGACCGACTGGCGTCGTCCCGAAGCGCGGCACAACGTGCCGACGCAAGAGGTACCGATAGAGATTCTCGGTCGCCGGCGAGAGCTCTGGCGCCTTCGTGACCAGCCACCGGTCGGCCCACTCACGGAATGGGACGTCACCGAGTCGCGGGTCGTGCCAATCGCCGCGGCCAATGTCGGTCTCGGCAGCCGAGAGCCACCGCTGGGCGCCGCCCTTGGTGGCGAACGTGGCGGGCGCCCCGATGGGGTGCCCGGCCGAGTCCCAGTAGCGCGCCTGCCATTGTCCCGACGGAAGGCGACGCACCGATCCGTACCGGCGTCGTGCTGTCATGCGCGGGCCTCCAGATGCGTGAAGTCATCGAGGCCGAATGAACGGCGAGGCCCAAGGGCACTCGAATCGTACGCGGCGCTTGTGACATTCACTGGCCGGCTTCGATCCTTCGGCGGTTGTACTCGAGCCAGTCGACGATCTCGTCCGGGTCGAAGCGGAGCAGATGGCCCCACTTGATGAACGGGATGCGACGCTCTGCGACCAACCGACGAACGTGTCGGACGTTGACGCCAAGGTGCTGTGCGAGCTCGTTGATGTCGAGCAGCTCGGGGAGGGCCGTGGCCATGGTGCCCCTTGGGCGTCGATGGACCTTCACCCCCATCCACGTCCGCACTCGCGCCGCGAAGCGCGACGCGCAACCGCCGCTGACCGGCTCAGCTCTACGGGCGCCATCCGAGCCGTCGCGCCTCGTGCTCGACAAGCACGCCGACCATCCGCGTTGTTGTCACGTGAGCGTCAAACGCCATCGATCGAAACGCGGTCCATGTGTCGACGTCGACGCGCACCAGGCGTACGAAGCGTTGTGTCACACATCGGTCGCCCGCGCTCAGGTGCGGGAGCGTGTTGTGTCGCACAGCGTGGGCGACGAGCTGGCCCGCGAGGTACCCGACCGACGATCGTCGCCGGATCGCTTCTCCCTTCAGCACCTCCCATGCCTCGGCGTCGACTGCGATGCGCGTCGGACGGTTGTCGGCTCGCGCTTGGCCGGCGTACAGGCCGCCCTCCGCGCGTCGACGCTCCCGGTCGAGTCGTCGCTCCTCCGCTGCGATCGTGCGCGCGAGCCGCCGCCGCAGTGCCGCCGCTTCGAGCTCGGCGTCACGCAGCTGTAGAGCGGCCTCGGCGAGCGCCGACGCCTCCTCCACTTCGCGCCGAATGGCCGCACCCTCGGAGCGCATCTCGTCGACGCGCAGTGGCCGCGGCGGGATGGGATGCTCAACGACCTTCGCAGCCGCCTGCTCGAACAGCGTGAGCGCGCTGCCGTCGCTTCCGCCGTTATCGATTTCGATAACGGCAAGTCTGTGCACGTCTTGCTGATCGGTTGTCAAGGTTTGCTGGCGCGTTGAGGGCGGGAGCGGGAGTGACCCGGAGGACGAACCGTTCTTCGTTCGCGGGGCGGACTTCGAGTGGCGTGATCGGGACATGGGGCCTCCGAGGTAGAGCGGGTTGGTCCACCTCATCCACGTACGGCCGTGCACCCGAAAGCGCGACGGGCGGTGGCGACTCGATCGCTCTGAGCCGCGACTGGCTAAGTTGCGCCGGCTCAGCGCGGCTCGACGAGCGGAGCTTTCGGCGGCGGGTTGGCGAGGACGGTTAGCGCGCGATGGTGCGCGCGAGAATCCGCGTTTCTGTCACACCCCGCAGCTATGGTCACTCGCATGGCGAGACCGCGGACCTACGAGGAGAGGCGGGTTGCGACGGCGGTTCGGCTACCGGAGTCGGTCCACCGCCGGCTGCACGAGGCGGCTCTGGATCGCGACGTGTCGGCCAACCTGCTGGTGACGAAGGCCGTGACCGAGTTGCTCGACCGCCTGCCGACGGCGTCTGCTTCCCTCGATGCCCAGAAGCGCAAGCGGTCTCGGGCAACGACGGGAGGATTGGCATGAGCGTCACTCCGCTCCCCGTGGGCAAGAACGGGAGGCGCCCTTCGACTTCAACCGCCAACTTCGGCTCGGGCCGTCGCGAAGGACACGACGCCTCAGCGTTCTACGAGCGATTTGTTGCGCCGGAGATCTCGACCGACACGACAATCAACCGTTCCACGGAGGTCGACGTCATCTACGCGGCTGACGCTCGGCGAATGGACGAGGTTGCGTCGAACTCAGTCGCGCTGGTCGTGACCTCTCCGCCCTACTTCGCCGGCAAGCAGTACGAGGAGAGTCTCGGCGTCGACGGAGTACCGGCGACCTACTTCGAATATCTGGAGCTTCTCCACGACGTTTTCGAAGAGTGTAAACGCGTGTTGGAACCGGGCGGTCGTATCGCGGTGAACGTCGCCAACCTCGGACGTCGTCCTTATCGTTCACTATCGGCCGACGTAACCGGCATCCTCCAGGACCTTGGTCTGCTGCTGCGCGGAGAGGTCATCTGGTGGAAGGGCCGTGCCGCTGGAGGCTCTTGCGCGTGGGGGACCTTTCAGAAGCCCGCCAATCCAGTGCTGCGTGACATCACCGAACGCGTGGTGATCGCGAGCAAGGGCCGGTTCGACCGTGCTCTCACACCATCTCAACGACTGGAGCGCGGCCTTCCCTCGACCGCGACCATCTCACGGGATGAGTTCATGGAGGCGACAACCGACTTGTGGGAGATAGCACCGGAGAGCGCAATACGAGTTGGGCATCCGGCGCCCTTCCCGGTGGAGTTGCCCAGGCGACTCATCGAGCTCTACACCTACGAGGATGATGTGGTGCTCG
>JBBQYZ010000468.1:0-3774 GCA_038208205.1 Gemmatimonadales bacterium
CGAGGTTGTCCACCACGGTCGTGACGTTGCTGCCGCTTCGAAGGATCTTCCGACACAGCTCCCCCTGCGGCAGCGAACCCAGATGGTACAGCGCCTCGAGCACCCCGAGCTGGCTCTCGGTGAGGCCGAACTCCTTCTGCAGCGGGGGCAGCAGCCGCGCCTGCAGCGCATTCATGCTGCGCGCCAGCTTGATGAAGGCGTTCAGCGCCTGCACTTCGTCGGCCTTGCCACGGTGACGGGTCGGCATTTGATCGTTGTCCAATTGTTCGATATCGAAACATACCGAGGGCGACCTCCCGCGTCAACCCGGCACCACTGTATACTCGATGCATGGCGCGACACGACGGTGAAACAGTGGGACCCGGACGGGTCAGGATCGACAAGTGGCTCTGGGCCGCTCGTTTCTTCAAGACGCGCGCCCTCGCCGTGGACGCCATCGCCGGCGGCAAGGTGACGATTGCTGGCGACAGGGTAAAGCCCGCCAAGACGGTCCAGTCTGGGGATGAGATCCGCATACGTCTCGGCCCCTTCGAGCACGCTGTGATCGTTCGCGGCGTGTCCGAGCGCCGAGGGCCCGCGAGCGTGGCGGCCACGCTCTACGACGAGACCCCGGCCAGTCGCGCCCTGCGCGAGCGGCTCGCCGAGCAGCTGCGCATCGCCCCAGCCGCCTTCGTCTACGAGGACAAGGGCCGGCCGACGAAGCGGGACCGACGCGAGCTCGATCGCTTCCGCGACGATCAGCGGGAACCGTAGCGGCCCAGCGGCAGCCAGCCCGCGTCTACCGGCCGGCGAATCCTTCGGCAAGCTGCACCAGCGCCGAGGGATCGATCGTGTGGCCCCCGTCGAACCGTTGCATGGTGAACGCGACTCCCGCCGCCGACAGTCGCTCCGCCTCGGCCGCGATCGCCGCCGGCGTGGCGTACTCGTCGTCCGATCCCGCCACCAGCGTGATCGCGGCGTCGTGGAGCCGCTCCGCCCACGCACTCAGGTCCAGCTCCGGCGGAATGGATCCGCCCCACAGGACGAGTTGATCCACGCGCATCTCGCTCGCGGCCAACCACCGGCTCACCGTCGCCGTCCCCTGGGAGAAGCCGAGCACCACGATGCGAGGCGCGGCGCCAGCCAGCGGATGCCGGATCTCAGTCGCAAGTCGTTCGAGGAACGCTACGTAGTCGGCGATCTCGGCGTCGCGATCCTCGCGCGTCATCCACGTAGCCCCGATCCGAGGAGAGGGATCGTGCCGCCGCTGGGGAATCGGGTCGAGGTAGAAGCGTGAGAGCGCCTCCGGCGCGACCATGAGGCGCGTCCCGTCGTCCAGGGCAGCGAACATCGCGAGGAACCTCGACGCCAGCTGCCCATAGCCATGGCACACGAACCAGAGCTCGCGCGGAAATCCGTGCGTCGGCCCCAAGGTGTAGTAGCGCGCCGTGCGCGGTACGACGAGCGCGTGCTCGACGACAGCCGGACCCCCGACGGAGTCGGTGTTCTGTGGAGACACGGTGACTCCGCCTGGCCCGGCCGGCGTTATCGCCGGGTGGGCGTCGCGGACGTTGCGGAGGAGGAGGTCGCAGCCGCCGTGCGACCGGCGGCGAACAGTGCCTCCTGCGAGCGGGCGCCCGACAACAGCGTGATGGCCCGTGCGAGCTGATGGTCGTCGCCCACCGACCGTTGGCGCGCGCCGGCATCGCCGAGCACGAGCCGACTCACCCGGCGATCGAGCTCGCGGTCGAGGATGCGGGTCGCCGCCGGCTCGTACTTGGCATCGAGCGTGATCCCGGCCGCGGTGAGGCGGCGGCGCAGCTCTGCGCGCCACGCGGGGGTGATCGCGTAGGCGGAGGTCGCCGAGGCCTTGAGGTCGAGCGCGTACTGGTTCAGCACCGTCACGAACGGCTGCGCCTTGGGCGCGAGCGAGCGCAGGAACTCCTGCTCGGTCGTGAGCAGTGTGTCGTCGGGCACGATCACGTCGGGTGTGATGCCGCCCCCACCGTAGACTGTGCGTCCCGCGTCCGAGCTGAACTTTGGCCGCGCGCGCTTGCGCCCTTCCGTCTCCAGCGAGTCGGGCCGTGGCTCGACGAGGCGCCCGTCCGGCAGGAGAGTGCGCTCGCGGTGGATGCTGCGGCCGCTCGGCGTGTACCACTTGCCGGTCGTGATCTTGAGCGCGTAGCCGCCGTCGAGCGGGAACAACGACTGCACGAGGCCCTTGCCGAAGCTGGTCGTTCCGAGCACCAGCGCGCGATCGTGATCCTGCAGGGCGCCCGCCACGATCTCGCTCGCGGACGCCGTCCCGCCGTCGGTGAGGATGACGAGGGGCAGTTGCGCCGCGAGGTGTTCGCTCGAGGCGCGGGCGACTTCGTCCGGCGTGTTGCGCGACCGCACGTTCACGATCGATTGCCCATCCGTCAGGAACAGCGAGCTCACGGCGAGCGCCTGCTCCACGATCCCGCCTCCGTTGTCGCGCAGGTCGAGCACGAGACCACGCGCGCCGTTGCCCACGAGCTTCCCCGCGGCAGCCTGAACCTCCTCGACGGTGTTCTCGTTGAACGTCTGCAGCGGGATGTAGCCGATCCTGTCGCCGACCATCGTGGCATAGGGCACCGCTGGCACGTGGATCTCGGCGCGCCGGAACGACAGCTTGACGGGGACCACTACCCCGGGACGCGCGAAGGTCACCTGCACCGTGGTCCCGATCACGCCGCGGAGCGCGTCGGAGACCTTGTCGATCTTCGTGTCCACGGCGCTCATCGAGTCGACGCGCATCACTCGGTCGCCCTCGTGCACGCCGCCATTCTCGGCGGGCGTGTTCGGAAAGGTGCGGCTGACCATGATGCTCGTGCTCGCGCCGGTCTTCTGTTCCTCGAGCAGCATGCCCACGCCGCCGTACCGGCCACCGGTGCTGCGATTGAACTCCTCGCTCTGCCGCGGCGCGAGCAGCTCGCTGTACGGGTCGTTCAACTCCCGCACGAGCCCCTTCGCCGCCTTCTCGAAGACGTCGGACGTCGGCAGGGAATCGACATAGCGGTTCGCGACGATCGAGAGCACCTGATCGAACAGCCGCGGCGTGGCGCGTGCAGGACTCTGCTGCAGGAGGAACCCGCCAGCGACCATCGGGATCAGGAACAGCGACGCAACAGCCGCGGTGCGTGGGCGGAGCATGCGAACGACCTCACGGAAGGGACCGCGCCGCGATTCGGCGGCGACTGGGAAGAATCTAGCGCAGGTGCCGGCGCCGTCGCGACGGCCGCGCTCCTATGGTCGGCTGAGCGGACGCAGCTTCCAGAGGCCGTTCAACATATCGGAGGCGTACACCCCGCCAGCCGTGTGTTGGACGCCCCAGACGAACACAGGGTTGCCACGGTCGAGCAGCCCCACCCCCAGCTCCCGACCCATCTTCGTGAGATCGCAGGGCGAGAGCGTGGTGCTCCGTGGTGCCGTCCGCTGATTATCGGCACAGCTGCTCAGGTCACCGCGCACGTCCAGCGCTCGCACCCCACCGTTGTAGTAGGCGGCGTACAGGATACCGCTCGCCTCGTCCACGGAGAAGTTGTGCGTGCCCGCTCCGGCGACCGTGTAGACGGCTATCTCCCGCGGCGCGCTCGGCGTGCTCACATCAACCACGTGGATGTCGCCCGAAGCTGACGATCCCAGGCTGGAGGGCCCCTCGAGCTGGGCGCGGCCTCCGCCGATGGTGCATCGGGAGCGCCGTGGCCCTGGTGCTGCGCGCGCAGGGGAAAGGCAAGGAGCAGCGACGCCAGCGCGGCGGTGCGGGCGACGAGA
>JBBQYZ010000469.1:0-3746 GCA_038208205.1 Gemmatimonadales bacterium
GGCGCGGGCGTGGGGGTGGGCGAGGGGTGGGGGGGGTGTCACCATCGAGTAAAGATGCCCGGTGCGAGCGCCCGGCGCATCTCGAGTCTCGGTGTTCGCTATGCTACGACGCCGCTACTGACGACGCGGCGTCGGTGAGGGCGGCAGGGCCTGCACGCGTGCCTTGAATGTCTGGTAGTTCCGTGAATCCGTCGCGAGCGAGCGGAGAATCGCCGGACTGTACTCGGCGATCATGCGCCGCGTGTCGGCGATCCGATCCTCTTCCAACGGATGCGTGGCGAACCAACCTTCCACCCCCGACGGGTTCGACGTCCGTTCGTTGATGAGGATCTGGAACATCTCGGGAATTCCGTTCGGGTTGATGCCGGCGCGGACCACGTTCTTCACGCCCTCCTCGTCCGCTTCGGCTTCGTCCTTCCGGCTGAACTGGGCGAACAGCGCGGTCCCGCCCACCTGGATGGCCGCCTGGGTTGCCTGGCTGTTGCAGACTCGCGTGAGCACACAGGCGATGTTGAGGCCGAGGTTCGCGCCCTGCTGCTGCTGCATCTGCTTGATGGAGTGGCGTCGCACGACGTGCCCGATCTCGTGGCCGAGCACCCCGGCCAACTGGTCCATGCGCTGCGTCCGCTCGATCAGGCCGCGGTTCACATAGATGAAGCCCCCCGGCACGGCGAAGGCGTTCACCTCGCGGCTGTCCACGATGTAGAACCGCCAGTCGGTGATGTCCTGCCTCGACGTGAGCCGCGCGATCGAATCGCCCAGCACGTTGATGTAGCGATTGAGCTCCGGATCCTGCACGATCGGCAGCTGCTGGTTGATCTGCACGGCGTATTGCTGGCCGAGCTCGACCTCCTGTTGCGTCGAGACGCCGCATGCCGTCATGGTTACCGCGAACGCGAATACGGCCAATATCCTGTTCATCATTTTCTCTCGGTCGATGAAGACGCGGATGAACAGGCAAGTCCCATTCCCGCCGCTCCAGTACATAAACTCTTGAAGCTTCTCACTTTAGCGCGCGACCTCAGGCGCAGGAAATCTCGCGAGCGGCATGGGTTGTTCGCGGCCGAAGGAGTGCGTACGGTCGAGGAGCTGGTGCGCTCGCCACTCGCGATCCGCGGTGCCCTCATCGCCCCGCAGCTCACCGAGGCGCCGCGGGGCGTCGCGCTCGTGCAGGCCCTCCGCAGTCGGGGTGTGGAGGTGCTCGAGGTGAGCGCCCTGGAGTTCAGCAGCGCCGCCGAGACCGACTCGCCTCAGGGGGTGCTCGCCGTCGCCGAAGTGCCGAGCCTCACGCTCGCCGGACTGACGCTCCCGGACCGGGTGCGAATCGTGGTGCTCGATGCTGTTCAGGACCCCGGAAACGTGGGAACGATCCTCCGTACCGCCGCCGCCCTGGGCGCCACCGCCGTGGTCGCGCTGCCGGGGACTGTTGACCTCTGGAACGCCAAAGTCGTCCGTAGTGCGATGGGCGCGGGCTTTCATGTCCCGGCACTGGCCGCGGGATGGGAGAGCCTCGACTCCTTTCGTCGTCACGAGTCCTTCGCCTTGTGGGGAGCGGACGCTGCCGGCACGCCGGTTCGCGAGCTGACCTCGCCGGACCGGTTGGCCCTCGTGGTCGGGAACGAGGGAGCGGGGCTCTCGACGGAGGCGCGCTCGCGCGTCGACGTGCTCGCATCGCTCCCGATCAGCAGTGCCATCGAATCGCTCAACGTGGCCGTCGCCACCGGTATCCTTCTCTTTCAGCTCCGTCCGTGATCCCTCCCGCGCTCGCCATCGCCTACGCCCTGATCCTCGGGCTCTGCGTCGGCTCGTTCCTCAACGTGTGTGTCGCGCGCTGGCCCGCAGAGCTGAGCGTGATGCGTCCACGCTCGCGCTGCCCCAACTGCGCGCACCAGCTCTCCTGGTTCGAGAACATCCCGGTCTTCAGCTGGATCGCGCTCCGGGCGCGCTGCCGCGGCTGCGACCAGCCGATCTCGGCGATCTATCCGCTCGGCGAGCTCTCGATCGGGATTCTCTGGGCGCTCTGCGTGGCCAACTACGGTGCGACGTTCACCGCGCTGCGCCTCGCGGTCTTCCTCACGATCCTCACCGGCGTCGCGCTCACCGACCTTCGTCACTACCTGATCCCTGACGGGTTCACGGTGAGCGGGCTGCTGTTCGCGCTGGCCACCGCGCTCGTCGCTCCCTTCATCGGCGAGTCGCCGCTATTCGCCGGACCCTACGACGCGCTGGTGGGGGCGTGCGCCGGCGCGGGGCTGATCGCGGTGATCGGCTGGCTGGGCGAGGCGGCGCTGAAGAAGGAGGCGATGGGCATGGGTGACATGACGCTGATGGCGTTCGTCGGCGCAGCGCTCGGACCCACGCGTGCACTTGCCACCGTCTTCCTCGGCGCCATGCTCGGCGCGGTCGCCTTCCTGGCCATCGTCTATCCGGTGGCGCACCTGCGACGCGGACGTGTCGCCCATCAAACCGAGCTCGCGCTCGGCGGCGCGCCGACCGAGATGCCGCTCGTCCCCTTCGGCGTGTTCCTGGCTCCCGCGGCCGCCGTGATGCTCGTCTGGGGCGACGTCCTGCTGGAGATGGTGTTTCCGGCGATGTGAGCGTTTGCCTCCAGCATTCCACCCGGCTTGCCAGCCTCGCCCCGACAATTCGGGGCCGCTCGTGGACGATGGGTCGCGCCGGCCGACGCGGAGTCGGCACGACCTGTAGCGGCATGACTCGCCGCGCATTGGCGCCGACGAATTGCTCATGGTCAAAAGTCGTTCCGGGTGCCGAGCACTGGTCCACCCATGACCTGCGGTGGCTCGTCACCCAGTATCTTCCCTTCATGATCGATGACCCCCATGCCTCCACTCCGGCCCTCGCTCGCTTCACTCGCGACCTGACCGCCGACGCACGCGCGGGACGCCTCGAGACGGTACGCTGTCGCGACGAGGAGATCGCGCGCACCATCGACATCCTGCTGCGGCAGGGGAAGAACAATCCGGCGCTGGTCGGTCCGGCGGGCGTCGGCAAGACGGCGATCGCCGAGGGGCTGGCGCTCCGCATCGCCGAGGGCGGAGTCCCGTACGCCATGCGCGACCTGCGCCTGCTCTCGCTCGATTCCGTCGGCCTGCTCGCCGGCACCACCTACCGCGGGCAATACGAGGAGCGCCTGCGGGCCCTCGTCGCCGAGACGAGCGCGGACGGAAACGTGCTGTTGTTCGTGGACGAGATGCACAACCTCATTGGCCAGGGCAGTACGACCGGCTCGGCGATGGACGCCGCGAACATGCTCAAGCCGGCGCTCGCGCGTGGCGAGTTCCGCCTCATGGGCGCCACCACCGACGAGGAGTACGAACGCTGGATCCTCGGCGACCCGGCGCTCGAGCGGCGCTTCCAGAAGATCGCCGTGCGCGAGCTGTCTCCCGCCGAGACGCTGGAGATTCTCCGCACGCGTGTCCCGTCGCTCTCGCGTCACCACAACGTGGTCATCACCGATGCCGCGGTGCGCGCGTCGATCGAGCTCACCGACCTGTGGGTCACCGACCGCCGGCGTCCCGACAAGGCGATCGACGCGCTGGACGAGGCGTGCGCCCACACGCAGGCGATCGCCGCGTACTCGCCGCAGGCGGAGGAGCTGATGGCGCGGCGTCGATCGTGGACCCGGCGGGGCACGGCAGCGCCGGCCGCCGGGCGCCAGGGCGCCCCGCCGCAGCTCGACCGGATGGCACGCGAGGGGTTCGCGGCGCTGGAGCGTCTCGGCGCGG
>JBBQYZ010000470.1:0-3741 GCA_038208205.1 Gemmatimonadales bacterium
CAGGCGCGGCGGCCGAGTCCGCGACGCACCGCGGGGTAGCGGACAAGAACCAACAGTCCCGTACACGATTCGTATAATGCAGCAGCCCCTAGTAGCACCCACCCCGAAAGCGCTCGCCGACCTGGTCGCGCGCTGCGACCAGATCAATCGGTTCGAAACCCAGATCACGGCGGCGGAGGAGACGCGAATCGCGGCGATCGCCTCGGGGATCCTCGTGATGCGTCAGGTCCTCGGCCTCAAGCTGGTGGAGGCGGAGAAGCTTCCGATGCGCCAGGGCCGCATCCAGCACTGGGTCCTCACTGGGGGGCATCTGAAGGAAGCCGAGACGCCGGCGATCCGCGCTGCCCGCGCCACCTTCGTGCTCGACGAGCACGAGCAGGTGAAGGTTCTCTCCAACCCGACATGGCGTGGTCAGTGGCGGTCGGTCACCCTGTGGAAGAACGGCGAGCACGGGGTGACCGCCGCGGCGATGCTGGAGTTCCTCACCTCGCTCGTGGCGCTCGCGCAGCGCCGCGCACCCGACGTGGCGCGCGGACTCCTGGCGCGGAGCGTGGCGTTGAGCGCCACTGACGAGCAGTTCGGCGCCGTTCCCCGTTCGCGCGGCGCGTGATGCGGCTGGGTGCTCACCTTCCGTAGATACTGACCACCGTGTCCTCGAAGGCACGGTGGACCGCCCCCGGCGGGAGCGTGTGCGTGCGCTCGTGCTCCACGGCCAGCACCCGCGAGAACCGTACGGCCTGCCAGCTGGCGATCACCCGGTCCAGCATCCGCGAGCCGTACGGAGGGTCGGCGAAGGCGACGTCGTAGCTGTCCTCCTGAAGGGCGGCGGCGAATGGCAGCGCGTCGCGCTTGAAGATGCGGACGCGGGCGCGCAGGCGCAGGAGTGCAACGTTGGCCCGCAGCGCGTGCAGGCTCGCCGGTCGGAACTCGACGAAATCCGCCTGCCTGGCGCCGCGCGACAGCGCCTCGAGACCCAGCGCACCGGTACCCGCGAAGAGGTCAAGCACCCGCGCGTCCTTCAACTCCGCCGAGAGCATGTCGAGCAGTGCCGCCCGCACTCGCTCCGCTGTCGGGCGTACGCGCGGATCATCCGGCGACATCAGGTCGCGCCCGGCGAACTTTCCGCCCACGATCCTCACCCGGTCACCTGCGCTTCGATCGATTCCATCACGCAACTTCGCCATGGAATCGGCTTTGTAGAAGCGGTCAACGGCTTCGGAGATTCATGCGAAGCTTTGCTACGGCAAGGGCGGGGCACTGCTTCGGAAGTCCACGCACGCAGAGGTTCCCTCGGGATCGGGATCTCCATCCCTTGCTCAAAGCGAGACGCCACTGTATAGTTCGCAGTATGAATCTTTCGTCTACCGAACAGACTGTTGCTCCTCGCGTCGTGATGGACGACGTCGGCGGGATGCACTCGTTGCTCGAGGCCGCCAGGAACGTGCAAGCGGCGCTTGAGGCGGCGCTCGATGGGGTCGGTTTGTCGCCGGCGAAGTATCAGGCGCTCGACGCGTTGGTAAAGGCGGGGAAACCGCTCGCGCTGAGCGAACTGGCCGAATGCCTCAAGTGCGTGCGCTCGAACATCACGCAGTTGGCCGACCGGCTCGAGAGCGACGGTCTCATGAAGCGAGTCAACGATCCCGACGACCGTCGCGCGATTCGGGCGGTCGTCACGCCCCACGGCGCCGAGCGTCATGCAGCGGGGGCGCGAGAGATTCGGAAGTTGAAGGAAGGGTTCGCCGCGCGCGTATCACCAGCCGATCGCCAGGCGTTCTGGCGGGTGCTCGCCGCGCTGCGCCGCTGAATCCTGCGCGTGCACTCGCCGTACATATATGCACTGTCCAACGCTGTACAGAATCGCGCCGAGGCGCGCCATGACGATGCCCATCACCCGATCGCTGGCCGCAACGGCGGAAACGCCGCAGGTCATTCGCCCCGCTCTCATTCGTGCCGGTCTTACCCTGGCGTTCCTCACCGCAGCGACCGCCTTCGCGGTGCGCGCAGGTGCACAGGCGGCGCCCCGTTCGAGCTTCGAGCTGCAGCCCATGACGGGCGTGGTCGCACGCAGCTCGAGCGAGCGAGCACCGACACGTTCGGCGAGCGCCGCGTCCGAGGCGCGGGCGGCCGTCACCTTCGCGCCCGTTCCCTACGCCGTCGGGGAGGAGCTCGTGTACAAGGCGACCTTCGGAGGGATCCCCGCGGGGTCGGCCCGCATGCGCGTCGATGCCATCGAGATGGTGCGAGGCCGTCCCGCCTACCACGTCGTCTTCTCGATCGACGGGGGAATTCCGTTCTATCGCGTTCACGACCGCTACGAGAGCTGGATCGACGTGCAGACGCTCGCGTCCCTCCGGCACCGGCAGATCATCACCGAAGGCACCTACAAGCGGAACACGACCTTCGAGATCTTCCCCGAGCGCGCGTCGTACCGGAAGAACGACGAGCCCATGCAGGCGAGCGTCAGCAACCCACTCGACGACGGCTCGTTCGTCTACGCAGCGCGCGTCGCGCGTCCGCAGGTGGGCGAGACGCGGCGCGATGACCGTTACTTCCGTCCCGACCGCAACCCGGTGATCCTGACCGGCCTGCGCCAGGAGACGGTGACGGTACCGGCGGGCACCTTCGAGGCGACGGTGGTGCGTCCGTCGATCAAGGCGAACGGCCTCTTCTCCGAGAACGGCGAGGCCGAGATCTGGTTCAGCGACGACGCCACTCGGGTGCCCGTGCTGCTGAAGACGAAGTTTTCTCGTTTCTCGCTGACGCTCACCCTTCAGTCGCTCACGCACGGCGACGCGTCGGCGCACGCGCGGCTGCTCGAGTCAGCGGTGGCGGCACGGTAGCTCGCTGAGATAGTCACATCGCCCTCGCCGCCCCGAGCACCGCCAGGTCCTCTCCGCCGCGGCCCGCAGCAATCAGCGCGTCCATCCGCGCCGCCACCGACGGGAGCATGGCGAGTGGCGCGTCGCCCGCCGTCGTCATCATCAGTGCCACATCCTTGCGCGCCATCGCGAGCTCGAACGAGGGGGAAAAGTCGCCCGCCGCCATCGCTCGACCACGGCCCGCAATGACGGCGGCGGGGTCGAACATCCCGACGACCCGCAGCGCGTCGGTCGGCGGAACTCCGGCGGCAGCAGCCACGGCAAACACGTCGGCGACGAGCGCGCTGAGTCCGATGATGAACGCGTTGCCGCACAGCTTGTAGACCGCGGCCAGGTCGGAACGCTCGCCAAGGTATTCGACCTTCGCCGCCATCCGTCCGAGGGCATCGGCGACCGAGTCGAACAGGGGGCGCGGCCCCGCGGCGAGAATCGTTCCCTGTCCCGCGCGTGCCGCCGCGGGCCCGATGAAGACCGGACAGTGCAGGTAGCGCACGCCGTTCCCATTCAGCCGCCGCCCACGCTCGGCCGTGTGCTCGGGGAGTGTCGTGGAGTGGTCGATGATGATCGCTTCGCTGTCCAGGCCGGGGCGCAATGCGGACACGACCTCTTCGACCACGGCGTCGTCCTTGAGGACGAGGTGTACCCGCGCGGCACCGCGCACCGCGCCGGCCGGGGTGTCGGCCACCGTGACGCCGAACTGCTCGAGCGCGCGTGCCTTGGCGGCGGTGCGGTTCCAGACGGTGACGCGATCGCCGCGCTTGGCCGCAGCCTCGACGAAGGCGCCACCGAGCAGGCCCGTACCGAGAAAAGCGATGTCATTCATGAGAAGGGTTGCCACCCGTGAGAGGAGAGTCCGTACACT
>JBBQYZ010000471.1:0-3736 GCA_038208205.1 Gemmatimonadales bacterium
CACGAGCCCGACGGTGTCAGCCTTGAACTCGCGCGTGTGCGTGCGGCGAGCCTGTTTCGCTTCCTTCTTCGACATGTGGCACCTTTTCTACGCTCGTTTCTCTGAGCGTGGGTGTCCATCAAGCCGGGTCAACTCCACACAGCCGGTCGACCGTCTTCCAGTCGCGCAGCTCCTTCCACTGCATGCGACACATGGCCTCTTGGCCGGTCGCGCAGGTGAAGGTCATGACGCCGCACTGGGGAGTGTAGTCGGCCACTCGGATCCGAGGAGATCTGACCTCCGGGCCGTGGCCGAAGACGGTGGCGCGGGAAAAGTCGCGGTGGCTGCGGGGCCGTCGTAAACGGCAGCGGCGGGTAGAAGGTGAGGACCCAGGGTTGGCGCCCTGGGCCCTCCGTCAGGCGGATGAGGCTGACGAGCAGGCACGATAGAGCCACGAGGATCGACCGTCCAATTTCCTTCTGTCCGCGCCGCGGATGGAAGACGAAGAGGCTCTATTTCAGCTGGTTTGCGCCCATTGTCGGTGCATCTTCTTCGTGTGCCGTCCGGACTTTCGCGGACAGATCTATTGCCTCCGTTGCCGTGACACGGGCCGAGCGCGCGCTCGCCGAGCCGCCAACGCGCGCCACCAGCGCAGCAAGGAAGGCCGCCTCGATCACCGTGACCATGTTCGGGCTTGGCGTCGCCGTGTCGCGGAGACCGCGCGCGCCGCCGTGACGGATATGGGTATCCAGGAAGTTGCGTTTCGCTCGAAATCGTCGGCGCCGAGCGCTGCGCCCCCGCCGATCTCCGACGGGCACGAGATCGCCGGCGGGAGCCACGACGATGAGCGAGTACACGGTGACCATGTCCTTCTCGCCGGCACGCAGCCGGATCTTGGTGACGGCGGGGGCGGACGAGCTGATGCGCGCGGTGCTGCCACCGCCGCGACAGGTCCAGCACGACCGAGCAGCACTGGCGCTCTTGGAAGCGCTGGCCTTGTGGCTCGATCGCTGTCACCGCGTTGTTGTGTTTGCGGACGAAGCGGACGCTACATATTCGTTCGGGCTCACCGACGAGATCGGAAATCCCCAGCGCAGCGTCTATTACACCGTCGAGGTCGTGGAGCGCAGGGTCCGCCGCCGGGGCAGGCGAATCACCGGCGTCGGAGACTTTCGTGACCTGCGGCAGCTGACCCTCGTTCACGGAGGGCGCCGATGACCGTCGCCGCCGAGGTCGAGGCGGAGATCGCGCGCCTTTATCACGCCGAGCACTGGAAGGTGGGCACCATCGCCGCCCAGCTCGGCGTTCATGAGGACGTCGTCCGTCGCGTGCTGGGGCTGTTGCGTCCGCGCCTCGAACACGCCGCCCCGCGCCCACCGCTCCTGGTCGCGCCGTACGTCGATTTCATCAACGAGACGCTCGTCAGATATCCGCGCCTGCGTTCAACCAGGCTGCTCGACATGCTCAAAGAGCGCGGCTTCAGCGGCAGCGAGCGCACCTTGCGCCGCTTCGTGATGATGGTGCGCCCGGCGCCCAAGCGCGAAGCCTTCCTCCGCCTCGATCCCCTCATCGGGGAGCAGGCCCAGGTCGACTGGGCCCACGTCGGGCAGGTCCCGGTGCCGGGCGGCGGCAGCCGCTCGCTGTGGCTCTTCGTCATCGTGCTGGCCTGGTCGCGCGCGATGTGGGGCGAATTCTGCTTCGACACCACCGTGCACTCACTCTTGCGCTCGCTCGTGCGCGCGTCGACCTACTTCGGCGGCTCCGCGCGCCAGTGGCTCTTCGACAATCCCAAGATCGTCGTGCTCGAGCGACACGGCGACGCCGCCCGCTTCCATCCCTTGCTCCTCGATCTCGGCAGCGCCATGCACGTCCAGCTGCGGCTCTGCGCTCCCTATAGAGGAAACGAGAAAGGACGCGTGGAACGAAAGATCCGGTTTCTTCGTGAGCGCTTCCTCGCCGGCCGCGACATCTACGACATCGAGCACGGCAATCGCGAGCTGCTCACCTTCATTGACGCCATCGCGCACCAGCAGCGGCATCCTATTTTCCCGCAACGCACGCTCGCCGATTGCCTCGCCGACGAGAAGCAGCGTCTCCTTCCGCTGCCCGATCCCATGCCCGCCACCGACCTCGTCGAGCCGGCCCTCGTCGATAAGACGGCCTTCGCCCGCTTCGACACCAACATCTACTCGGTGCCTCCGGATCACGCCGAACGAACCCTCACCCTCGTCGCCGACGATCGCGCCGTCCGCCTGCTCGACGGCGCCAACGTCGTCGCACATCACTCGCGCTCTTGGGGCCACCGCCAAAAGGTCGAGCACCCCGACCACCGAGCCGAGATCGTGCGCCGCAAGCGCGGCGCCGCGTCGTCCACAGGTCGCGAGCGCCTGCGCGCCGCCGCCCCGCGCATCGACGTCCTCATCGAACGCTGGGTCGAGGTCGGCCGCAACATCGGCAGCATGGTCGGCCAGACCACACGCCTGCTCGATCTCTACGGCGCGGACGTGTTCGGCAAAGCCATCACCGAAACCATCGAGCGCGGCACCCACGACCCCGGCGAGGTCGGCGTCCTCTGCGAAAAGCACCGGCGCGTCGCCGAGCATCCCGTCCCCATCCACGTCGCGCTAGGCGCCGACGTCCCCGACCGCGATGTGATCCCGCACGACCTCGGAGGCTACGATGCCAAGCGATGACATCGCCACGCAACTGCGCCAACTCGGTTTCCGTGCATCGCTGGCCGCACTGCGCGCTTTCTTCGAGCACGCCACCCACAGCCGCCTCGGTCCCGTCGAGGCTTGCGAGAAACTCCTCGAGATGGAGCGCCGCGAGCGCGAGGGCCGCAATCTCGCCGCACGCACCCGCCTCGCCACCCTCGGCAAATTCAGCACCCTCGATCGCTTCGATTGGAACCACCCGCGCTCCATCGACCGCCATCTCTACGAGCAACTGCACTCCACCCTCGATTTCATCGAGCGCGGCGACAACGTCCTGCTGCGCGGGCCCAGCGGCGTCGGCAAAACCACCCTCGCTCAGAACCTCGGCTTCGCCGCGCTCACGCGCGGCAACTCCGTCCGCTTCTCCAGCCTCGCCGCTCTGCTCACCGACCTCCTTCGTCGCGAGTCCCTCCCCGCCCTCGAACGCGCCCTGCGCCACAGATATCTCGCGCCGAAACTTTTGATCATCGACGAACTCGGCTACCTCCCCTGTGATAGCCGCTCCGCCGACCTCCTCTACAACATCGTCGGCCGCAGGCACGAGACCAGGTCAGTCGTTATCACCACCAATTTGCCCTTCAAGCAGTGGGGCTCCGTGTTTCCGGGCGCCGCCTGCGTCGCCGCTCTCGTCGACCGCTTCGTCCAGCACTGCCACGTCATCGACATCGACGCCGACTCCTGGCGCCAGAAATCTCAGCCGTCCGCACCCAAGAAGACCAAATGACCGCCTCGACCTCGACCGTCAAATTTCCTCGGATCGTGGTGGCCGTCTACATCCGGTTGGTGCCGACGCTCACGGCGGAGGATCGCCGTTGCCAATCGTCCACATTCGCGCCGATCTGACGGACGGAACGACAAACGTCGGCCAGGGACCATTCAAGGTGCGTTACACGAGCTTCGGCCTGGCGCTCGACGATGCGGCGCTCGGACGACTGGCCGCCCCTTTGTCGTTGCGAACCTGGCCGGAGGGTGACGTCGTCCCCGCCGTCCCGACCCCCGGCCCGATTCTTCCTTCCGACAACAATGTTCCTGGCACGCAAGCT
>JBBQYZ010000472.1:0-3707 GCA_038208205.1 Gemmatimonadales bacterium
GGCCATGATTATCAACTACCTCAATAACCCGCTCCTGCGGCGCTATCCAACCGGCGTCCCCGCCGGCACGCTCCCCGGCGATTGGGGGAAGACGCTGAGTGGTGCGGCCTCGACGATCGAGACCAACCCGATCTACTGGCGCACGGGCGGGCGCAGTCTCCGGATCACGTTTACCGATCTCGCCGCCTGGGTCCAGGCGATCGGCTACGGCGCCGGGCTCGGCGCGAACGGCCGGCTGAGCTACTTCAGCGATTGCTGGGTGCTGAGCGGCAGCGTCGAGGTGTCGGTGCAGGTCACGCTGGCCCAGCCGACCACGCTGCCCAACGGCGCGCTCGTCACCCAGATCACCTACCCCGCCGATTGGCTCCGGCTCTACCCGACGACGCCGGTCGATCAAATCCCGGTCGCGCGGAACACCGGCACGGACGGCTGGGAGCGGATCGGGCTCGCCGGGGTCCACGATCTCGTCAAGTACCCGGCGACGACGGCCACGGTGTTCTTCCGCCCCAAAACGCTGCCCACGTCCGTGTTGATCGACGCGGCGCAGGTCACGAACACCGCGACGCAACGCGAGCTCGTCGAGGCGAGCGGCTCGAATGTGCTGATCCAGGCGGCGAACGAGACGTTGCGGCGCTACGGCGAGCCTGGCATCACGCTCGCGATCACGTCGCTCGATCTCGCCACGGTCGATGACGACCAGTTCCCGTTCAACGCCTACGTCGTGGGCGGCCCCATCGTGATCCAGAATGAGCGGCTGGCGCAGACGGTGCAGACGCGGGTGCTCGGCTGGCGGCGGGACTGGCTCCACCCCGAGGCGCTCGAGGTGCAGATCTCCAGTGACCGGGCCGATGTCGCCCGGCTGCTGGCGCATCGCGATCCCTCACCGCCGCCGCGCACGGCGGTCTGACCATGCCCAAATCCCTGGTGCACGCGCAACTGCAACTCAACACCGCCCGCGGGGTGCCGATGCCGGCCTGGACGCCCTACGTCGGCCTCTACGTGGGCGACCCGCTGGCGGGCGGGGCCGAGGTGGTCGGGGGCGGCTACGTGCGCCGGCTGATCGCGTTCGCCGCGCCGACGGGCTTTCTCATGGCCAATGCGAGCCCGATCGTGTTTCCCGCGCCGACCGCGTTCTGGGGTCTGCTCACGCACGCGGCGTTGCTCGACGCGCTGGTCGGCGGGAATCCCCGTGCGACGTATCTGATGAGCGGCACGGACACCGATCGCACCGTGGGTGTCGGCACGGCGCCCGTGACGTTGGGGATCGGCACGCTGATCTACTCGGAGAGCTGATGACGAGCTTTACGCTGCCCCGCTACCAGCCGCGCCTGTTCGTCGATGTCACGTTGATCGACGATGGCGGCGATGAGGCGCCACGCATGTGGTTCGCCCTCTTCGCCGGCGCCAGCGAGTTTCGGGTCGGCTGGCCGGCGACCAGCACGGTGCGCCGCGTCGCGCTCGGCCCGCTGGGCCTGCCGCGGGTGCGCGGCGGATGAGCCAGCACCGGATGAGCCCGCGCCGGCTGGCTCTCCACGGGCTCCTGACGCCGCGCCGCGCGCGCCGCGGGCGGAGCCTCGGCGCGGCGGGCACCGGGCAACGGCTCGTCCTCAGCAGCCCCCCGCCGTCGACGCTGCAGCACGCGATCGCGGGCGGCGGCGCCACGGTGCAACTGCAGACCGCGACGGGCCAGCCGATCCGGCTCGCCGGGGTCGTGGTCCGCGTGAGCCTGCCGCTGGGGAGTGCGGCGACCCTAGTGACGTCGCCGGCGAGTGCGACGACCGACGCGACCGGGAGCGCCACGTTCACCGCGCTCACCCTGTCGGGCGTCGCGGACGCCTATGACCTGGTGTTCGCCGCGGCGGGCTACCTGAGCGCCGTCGCGAGCGGGATCGCCCTCATCGCCGGCGCGGCGGTGGCCAGTGCCAGCACGGCGACGGTCCCGAGCGGGCGGATCGGGCAGACCACGGTCATCGACATCCAGCTCCGCGACGGCGCGGGCAACCCGCTCAGCGGCCCCGGCACGAGCGCGGTGACGGTCCAGATCGCCGGGGTGAACCCGGTGCCGCAGACGACGGTGAACTTCAACTCCGTCAGCGGCTATCGCTTCACCTACGCGCCGAGCGTGGCGGGGACCGATACGCTCACGATCAAATACGGCGGCGTCCCGATCGGCGGCTCGCCCTATCCGTCGGTCGTCGCGGGCGCGACCGGCGGCTTCACGGCCACCTCGCTCCGCGCCTCCTGCAACGGCAACATCATCCCCACCCTGCTCGGCACCGGCCCCTACGGCACGGGCGGCGTGTTCACGGCGCAGGAGCCGATCTTCCGCGCGGCGCAGGGCACGCGCGACCCGGCCGCCCTGGTGGCGGCGATCGCCGAGGCCGACGCCAAGGACATTCTGCTCTTGCCCACCATGCCGGGCCCGCGGCAGACGTGGACCGACCTGAGCGGCACCTGCCGGATCTACAATGACGGGCTGTTTCGCGCGGGCGTCGATACCTACCGCTCCACCGCGGACGGCGGCACGCTCGCGCCGGCCGACTTCACCGCGTTGGTCGGGGCACTCCGCCGCCGCCGCATCGTCTGGTACATGTTCGACGAGCCGTGGATCGACGAGTTCTGCGATTCGGTCACCCCCTACGTGGTGCGCCAGGCGTTCCGCTACGTCAAGTCGGTGTTTCCCGACAGCTTGACGGTCGCGCGCATGGAGCCGCAGTACATGCGCGGCAACGCGGGCTGGATCGGGCACACGCTCATGCCCGACGGCCGCTTCGCCGACCAGTTGCCGGTCAACTATTTCGACAAGCTCGACTACGCGTGGGCCACGTATCGCGGCAGCACGCGCAGCCCGTCGAAGGGGATGACCCCGCGCCAGTGGTACACCTACGCCGAGGACCTGAACACGGCGAATGGGTACGGTACCGTGCCCTCGCACAACTGGGTGAACCTCGGCGACGGGACCGACTGCTGGGACGCGTTCGCGGTCGGCGACGGGCGGCGCGACGCGCGGATTCACGGCGACAACTCGACCACCGGGCAGATCGGCTTGGTCGAGGCGTGCAGCGTGGCGTCGGCGGACACCTATTGGATGGAGTCGCCGGATCGGATCCGCGAGGTGTTCGTGGCGGCGATCGAGCACCCGGATTTCCCGTTCATGAGCTGCTACCAGCACTCGCTGGGCGGCGTGGTGCATACGCCGTTCGTGGCGCTCCAGCAGCGCGCGGACGTGCGCCAGGGCTGGGTCGATGCGATCCGGACCGGCGAATCCCGCGCGACCGCGTTCCGGTGGAGGGTGCCGAAATGAGCCAGCTCGAGACGGTCTACTCGGAGCGCACCGCCGATGCCGGGGGCACGTCGTCGGCGAGCTACGTGACGACCCCGACGCCGCAGCTCCTGGCCGCCACCTTCGTGGCGGGGAAAAAGTACCTCCTGCTGGTGCGGTCCGAGGTCACGATGTCGGCGCTCGGGGCCACGGGTGCGGTGAAGGCGCGGCACGGCACGACGGACTTCGGTGGCAGCGAGATGATCTTCACCACGGCCGTGAGCGTCAACGACCACGTCCTGTACCACTTCATGACGGTGTTCACCGCGGTCGCGGGCGAAGACATCGAGATCCAGACCAAGGGCGACGGCGCCAACGCGGTGCAGCATCGGTTCTCCACGATGCTCGCGATCCGGCTCTCGGACGCCTTGGTGGAGAACACCGA
>JBBQYZ010000473.1:0-3703 GCA_038208205.1 Gemmatimonadales bacterium
GTAAGCTAAATCACAATCCTCTTTATACATAAAAAATCGTTCATCAAAATATTGAGAATTCTCCTTTATCTCTTCTAAGGAGCTAAGTCGGAAGCTACGACCTCGAGGCGCTCGCGCTCGCCGGCGTCGAGGTGGTGCGACGCCCGACCGGCGGGCGCGCGCTGCTTCATGATCGCGAGATCACCTACAGCGTCACTGCTCCCCTGGCCGCGGACGAGAGCATCGCGGCGGCGTATCGACGGATCAACGCGCTGCTGGTCGAGGCGCTGAAGGTGCTGGGCGTGGCGGCGATCGTCGCGAAACCCGCTGCGCGTTCCGCCGCCCTGCCCGGCGTGACTCCCTGTTTCGCCGAACCCGTCGCCGGAGAGCTCGTCGTCGGCGACCGGAAGCTGGTGGGCAGCGCGCAGTGGCGTGATGGCGGCGCACTCCTCCAGCACGGCTCGGTCCTGGTCGACGACGACCAGCATCGCATCCCCACGTTCATGCGCGTCTCGGTCCCGACGCCACCGACGCCCGCGACGCTGTGGGAGGTGCTCGCCCGCCGTCCGGCGCCGCGGGAGCTCGCCGAGGCGCTGTTCGCCGCCGTGCGAACGCTGGAGGACCCGAACGTTGCGTGGCTCGAGCTGGATGCCGCGACGTCGGCCTGCGCCTCGGCGCTGGTCGAGCGGCATCGCGACGCCGCCTGGATCTGGCGGCGCTGAGCGCGCGCCGTGACGCGAATCGCTTGACCGCGTCTTGACGATTGGACAACCTTGCCCGCAGGTCATCACCCGCCGTCGAGCAACCGACACATGTCACCCCTCTCGAACACCTGCGTGCGACGCTGGATCCCTGTCGTCCTCGCTACCGCGCTCCTCGCCGCGTGCAAGGGAGTCGAGCAGTCGCCCACCGCCGGCCCGAACGACGTGGGCGGCACCATGGTGGTCTCCGTTCCCAGCGAGGCAGGCACGCTCCTCCCGTCGTTGATGCAGACCATCATCGACCATGAGGTGACAGATCTGCTGTTCGACCGGCTCGCTGAGATCGGCGACGACCTGAACACTGTGGGCGACAAGGGTTTTCGACCGCAGCTGGCCGAGCGCTGGCAGTGGGCTCCGGACTCGATGTCGATCGCCTTCCATATCAATCCGAAGGCGCGATGGCATGATGGCCGGCCGGTGCGGGCCAGCGACGTGCGCTACAGCTTCAACCTCGAGAACGATCCGGCCCACGGGTCAGTGGCGGCCCCGTTGATCACGAACATCGACAGCGTGGCGGTGAGCGACTCGCTCACCGCCGTGGTCTGGTTCAAGCGGCACACGCCGGAACAGTTCTACGACATCGTGTACCAGGTGCCCGTCGTGCCGGAGCACATCCTCGGCAACACGCCGGTCGCGTCGCTGAAGACCGCCGACGTCGCGCGCCGCGGCATCGGGTCGGGTCGTTTCCGACTCGCGCGCTGGGAGCCGGGGCAACGCCTCGAGCTCGTCGCCGATACCGCGAACTATCGTGGCCGGCCCAAGCTCGACCGCATCGTCTTCGCCGTCTCGCCGGATTACAACAGCTCGATCACCCGCTTCCTCGCGGGCGACGCCGACATGCATGAGCAGCTGCGTCCGGAGGTCATCACCAGGATGGCGGGCGACACCGTCCGCAAGCTCATTCCCTATCGCACGCTGCAGTACGCCTACCTGGCGTTCAACCTCGTGGATCCCACGCAAACCGCACGGCCGCATCCGATCTTCGGCGATCGCACGGTGCG
Source organism: Gemmatimonadales bacterium (assembly GCA_038208205.1). GTDB lineage: Bacteria > Gemmatimonadota > Gemmatimonadetes > Gemmatimonadales > Gemmatimonadaceae > AG11. The sequence goes on from JBBQYZ010000473.1 coordinate 1,742, forward strand.
ACGCGCCCTCTCGATGGCCGTCGACCGCCGTGCGATGCTCCGCAACGTGTTCGGCACGCTCGGCGTCCCTCTCTACGGTCCCTTCCCCAGTGCAGTGACCGTCGCGGACACCGCCCTCCCGCAGCTGCCGTACGACACCGTGCGCGCCCGCATCCTGCTCGATTCGGCTGGCTGGCTGGCGGGCCCGGACGGCATCCGGGTCAAGGCGGGTCGGCGGCTGGAGTTCGGGATGATGTCGCCCAACTCGAGCGCGTCGCGGCACCAGTACGCCGTGCTGTTGCAGGCTGCCATGCAGCGCGTCGGGGCGTCGGTGAAGATCGATGAGACCGACTTCGGGACGTACATGTCGCGACAGGGCACGCACAACTTCGATACCGAGATCGCGCAGTACGGCACTGACCCGAGCGTGTCCGGCTTCAAGCAGAGCTGGACCGCGGCGGGCATCGCCAGGGAGGGGTCGAACTTCCCGTCCTATACGAACCCCGTCGTGGAGCTCATGCTCGACAGCGCCACGTCCACCTTCGACCCCGCCCGCGCCAAATCGTACGCGCGTCGCGCCTTCGAGACGATCATCGAGGACGCCCCCGGCATCTGGCTGTATGAGCCCGTCACCATCGCGGGCGTGGACAAGCGCATCCGCACCACGCACCTGCGCGCCGACGGCTACTGGTCCGGGTTCGCCGACTGGTGGATCCCGGCGGCGCAGCGCACCCCGCGCGACAAGATCGGCCTGCGGCCCACGCCGTAAGCGGTGCGGCGGTACCTCACCGGTCGGCTCGCGCAGGCAGTGAGCGTCGTGCTGCTCGTCACGACGCTCACCTTCGTTCTCGTCCATCTCGCGCCCGGCGATCCGATCGCCACGGCGCTCGATCGGACGACTCCCGAAGTCCGCACCCGCCTGCGCGCGAGCTACGGACTGGATCGTCCCGTCGGCGAACAGTACCTCCGCTGGATGGGCAGCGCGGCGCGCGGTGATCTGGGCTACTCCTTCTCGCACCGCCGGCCTGTGCGCGACGTCCTGCGCGACGCGCTTCCGCGCACGCTTCTCCTGACGGGCCTGGCCTTCGCCCTCAGCTTCGCGATCGGTGTCGGCGTCGGCGTCCTGCAGGCGGAGCGGGTCGGCAGCGTCCGCGACCGATGGCTCGGGCGCCTGCTGCTGGTGCTCTATTCGGTACCGGACTTCTGGCTCGCGCTGCTCGCCCTGCTGCTCCTGGCGTACCGCTTCCCGATCTTTCCGGCCGGGGGCATCGTCGATCCGGTGATGCACGAGTACCTGCCGTTCGGGGGGCGCGTCCTCGACCGCCTCCAGCACCTCGTGCTCCCGGTCCTGACTCTCACCCTGCTCTCGGCCGCGTCCATCGCGCGTTATCAGCGTGCCTCGCTGCTGGCCGTCCTGCCGAGCGACTGGATGCGAACCGCGCTGGCGAAGGGTCTGAGCTGGCGGGTCGCCGTGCGCCGCCACGCGCTCCGGAACGCGCTCCTCTCGATTATCACGCTCGCGGGCCTCACTCTCCCGACGCTCGCCGCCGGCGCCCTCTTCGTGGAGAAGGTGTTCTCCTGGCCCGGGATGGGCCTTGCCACCGTGAATGCGATCGCGGCGCGAGACTACCCGCTCGTCACGGCTGGAGTGCTCGTCATCAGCGTCGTCGTCGTCGTCGGCACTCTGCTCGCCGACGTCGCGGCCGCTGCAGCCGACCCGCGCATTCGCATCGGCTGATGACGCCAGTCGGCGTGGTGCGCGTGGCGGGCGGACGGCACCGCGCGGTCAGGCGCCTGATGCGCGACACGCGCACTCGCGTGGCGATCGTCGTGCTGCTCGGGATCGTGGCCGCCGCGCTCTTCGCTCCGCTCCTCGCGCCCTACGACCCCGCCGCGCAGCTCGACGTGGCCCGCCTGCAGGGCCGCCCCCCATCATTGGCCCACCCGCTGGGCACTGACCCGTTCAGCCGAGACGTGCTCTCT
>JBBQYZ010000474.1:0-3693 GCA_038208205.1 Gemmatimonadales bacterium
ATCGCGACACGCACCAAGAACGCGCCCGCGGCACCGAGCCACACAGCGAGCGGTTTACCCCGCGAAGCAAGCACGAGCGACGCGAACGTGGTCTTGTCCGGCAACTCGCCGATGAAGATCAACGGAAACACTGCGAGTGCGACTGTGAACTTCGATTCGACCCCTTCGAGGCGGAGCGACGGTTCGCATCCGAGGTCGCGGCGCTGGAAAGGTCGGACAAGGTGCTGCGCGGCGCGTGAAGCCGAGACCACGGGTCACCTGAGCTCGGAGCCGAACTGCTGAACCGCCCAAGCGCACCGGCACCAAGCTGTTGACCGCGAAGCAGCACCAGCGGCTCGACACGTTGTTTGCCGGCGATGAGCACGTCGATGTCGAGACAACGTGGGCGGTGTATCAGCAGATGATCGCCGCGTATCGCGAACCGGACCGGCGCTACGCCCGCCAGCTGATGCAAGCTGTCATCGACTCGCTCAGCACCGGTGTGCCGAAGGCGCTCAAAGAGCTCGCCTGACTCGGACGCACCCTCAAAAAGCGCGCTGCTGACGTGCTCGCGTACTTCGATCGGCCCCATACATCGAACGGCCCGACCGAGTATGAGCCCCGCGGAGTGGTGGGGTTCGCGTGACGCGTTCCCTGGTGGCCGTCAGGTGCTGGGCTCGAGCTCGGCGTTGACGGCGGGGTCAGTATCGCGCGCGGCGTAGAGCTTGGCCATGGATGCGTCGGAGAAGTAGCGGCGAGCGACGGCCCACTCGTCGTGTTGATCAGCGAGCACGGCACCCACGAGGCGGATCACGGCGGCGTCGTTGGGGAAGATCCCGACCACGTTGGTGCGGCGGCGGATCTCTTTGTTCAGGCGCTCGAGCGGGTTGTTCGACCAGATCTGACGCCAGTGCTCGCGAGGGAACGCGCTGAACGCCAACACGTCAGTGCGGGCCGAGTCCATGAGCGCGGCCGCCTTGGGGAACCGCTCCGCGAGCATGACCGCGACCTCGTCCCAACGCGTCGCGACCTCGGCGGGTGTGGTCAGCGTGAAGATCGACCGGAACGCGGCGGCGACCATCTCCTGGGACGCCTTCGGGACCGGCGCGAGGAGGTTACGCACGTAGTGGACCCGGCAGCGTTGCCAGCTCGCCCCTTGCATGGTCTTGCGGATCGCGCCGCGTAGGCCTTCGTGCGCGTCGGAGATGACGAGCCGCACACCGGCGAGCCCGCGGGTCTTCAATGAGCGCAGGAACCCGGTCCAGAATGTCTCCGCTTCGGAGTCGCCGACATCGACGCCGAGCACCTCGCGGCCGCCCTGGGCGGACACGCCGGTCGCGACGACGACCGCCCGGGACACGACCTGGCCGAGGGCGTCGTCGCGGACATGGACGTAGATCGCATCGAGGTACACGTACGGGAACTCGGTGTGTCCGAGCGTGCGGTTCCGGAACGCGGACACACGTTCGTCGAGGCCGGCACAGATCCGGGACACCTCCGACTTGGAGATCCCGGACCCGCCCATCGACTCGACCAGCGCATCAACCGACCTCGTGGAGACGCCGGATACGTGGCACTTCCTATTTGAGGTGGGGGTGGGTGAGTCCGCCGGCGATGAGGAGCATGCGTAGCCGGTAGTTGTCGCGGTTGCGGAACCCTCGGGCGATGCGGCGGTGGAGCTCGATGAGGCCGTTGATGGCTTCGGTGCCGCCGTTGCTGGCGCGGCCGGTGTCGAAGTACGCCAAGAACGCGTTGCGCCATCGTTTCAGCGTGGTGCCGAGTCGGCGGATCTCGGGGATGGGGCACGTCACGAACGCGGCGAGGACCTGTTGCGCGATGCGTCGGCCGGCGGCGAGGTTCTGGTCGCGGTACGCGGCGCGGAGTTGTTGGGCGCACTGCCACGCGACGTAGACCTCGTCGTGGGCTTCGTCGGCGGCGATGGCGCGCTCGAGCCGGGCGCGTTGGCGGTCGGTGAGCTTCTCTTGGCCGCAGCGCAGGATCATGCGGATCCCGTAGAGCGGGTCGTTGCGGCGACCACGGTGACCGGTGGTGTCTTGTTGCACGCGGCGCCGCACATCATCTGTGGCTTGGGTGCCGAGCTTCACGACATGGAACGCGTCGAGCACTGCGACGGCGTCTTCGAGTTGGTCATCGATCGCGTTCTTGTAGCCGTGGAACGGATCCAACGTCGCGACTTCGACCCCGTCGCGGAACGACTCGCTGCGTGCGGCGAGCCAGTCCCGGTACGCCTTCCCGGACCGGCCGGGCACCAGGTCCAACAGCCGCGCTCGAGGCTTTCCATCAGGGCCGCAGGTGAGATCGACCATGCCAGTCAACGCTTTCGGGCCACGGCCCCCGGCGTCGATCGGTTTCTCGGAGACGTGATGCCAGATGTGTTCGTCGACGCCGAGACGCGCGACGCCGTCGAAGCGCGACTCGTCATCAGCCATAGCTTCGAGCAGCGGGCGGATCGAGGACCACACCGTGTTCCACGTCGTGCCGAGCTGGCGGGCGACACCAGCGACCGAGGCGTGCTCGTAGCGGATCTGGCGGATCGCCCACCAGCACGCGCGCCGTGTCAACAACGCACGCGGCAAGGCGATGTCGTCGTTGCGTTCGGTGAACGACCCCACGGCGCACCCGTCGTCGACGCAGCACCAGGTGCGCTTGCGCCACACCAGCCGCACCGGCCGACCGAAGCACGGCACATCAACCAGCGTGACCGAGCGACGGCCATGACTATGCGCGACCACTCCACATGCTGGGCATCCCGCCGAGCCCGGCGGAGACTCCACATGCACCTCGAGCACGCCCTGCGAGAGGTCGTGGCGGACCTCGATCACATGCACACCGGCCAAGCCGACGAGCACATCACACCGGTCGCAATAGCCGGCCGGATCGGTCGTTCGGCGCGCGCGACAGCACGCCATAGGCTCAGACATCGTCGAGGCCTTCTGGTCGGTTGCTTGGTCGCTACCAACTCTGGAGGCCTCGACACCATCAACCGCGGATCACCCCGCCGGGACCCACCCCCACCTCAACTCTGAAGAGCCGATAATGTCGTGGTTGCCGGATCGGAGTCTCGATCCAGTATCCGTTTCCAGTGCTCGGTTCCGCAAGAGCGTCGTACAAGCCGCGCGCGGGGCTCCACTGCGATATGCCGCCTAGTGCGGCACGGGCTGCTGCGCCGTTCGCCTCCGTGCTGCGCGCCCGCCAACAATGTTTGCCTGCTCATGTCCAGCGATCGGGACAGCCTCCATGGCCGCGAGAGACCGGGTGATACCAGGCCCTGGATGCGCGCTCGACCTAGCGGAGGTAGTTGGGGTCGGCTCCGCCAACAATAGCGTCCGTGTAGAGGTAGTCGTCGAGGGCGCGACGCTGCCGGTGGCGAACCCCGATGTGGTCGTAGGCCAGACAGACGTTGATTCGCTCCTCGGTTCCTTCGACTGTGCAGACGCTGTGTAGGCACCGGTCACCGCGTATCACGACGAGTCGCCCGGAGCGCGGGGTCACTATGGTCTTGGTTCCTACGAGTGCGAGCACCGGTTGCGTTCGTACGATGGCGTCGATGCCACGTTGCAGTCTAATGAGGTGGTGCGGGAGTAGGACGCGATGATTAGCGTAGATTTCGGTGTCGCCACCTTCGACCTCATTGAGGTAAAGGATGGCGGTTACTGCGTTCCGGTCGTAGTGCCAACGGTACTGGCCGCCGGG
>JBBQYZ010000475.1:0-3690 GCA_038208205.1 Gemmatimonadales bacterium
CGATCACGCCCTCGACGCCAAACGCATCGCGCAGTCCAGTGGCGCCGTCCTCATCTCGGCCTACGAGTGGGTCAACGCCCAGGCACTCGCGCCGAGCCAGGCGATGGGCGGCAACGTCGGCGGCACCTTCAAGGTCGGTGACGTCACCGTGCACCTCGTCCCCGCGATGCATTCCAGCGAGCCGGGCCGCGCCCTCGGATTCGTCCTCGAGTTCGCCGACGGCCGTACGCTCTACGACACGGGCGACACCTGGGTGTTCACCGACATGTCGCTGATCCAGGAGCTCTACCATCCGAACATCATCCTCCTCGGCGTGGGAGGCGGCCCGTTCACCCAGGATCCACGTACCGCCCACCGCGGCGTGGACAAGTTCTTCCGGCCGCAGACGATCATCCCGATGCACTACGGCACCTTCCCGGGACTCGCCACCGAGGCCGACGTGCGCGCCGCGTTTCCGAACGACCGGCGGCTCACCGTGATGAAGCCAGGGCAGAAGGCGGCGTTCTGATGCTCTCCCCTGCCCTCACCGCGGCCGAGTGGTCGGGCATCCTCGCGCAGCAGGATGGCCTCGCCCATCTGCGCGAGCAGTTCGGCCGGCTCCCCTTCTCCACGCACGCGATCGCCGCGCTCCTGCTCTACGAGCAGGACTACGGCTTCACCGCGCAGGACGTGCAGGACGAGGACGAGGTGAGCGCCTACTGCGAGGCGATGGCGCGCCAGCACCGCGAGGCGGGCGACCTCGCCACCGCGGCCAAGTTCGAGCTGCTGGGCCCACGCCATCGCGAGCGCGCCGCCAAGATCGCCGCGTTGCTGCCGCCGGCGGACACGGTTGAGTCGGTGGAGTCGGAGGAGGGCTAGCTCACGCCGCGTACGTCAGCCGGCCGCGGACGACTCGCGCCGGCGGCGTGAGGCGATGCGGGGACGAGTGAGTGGCGTCGGCGATGTGCACCACCTCCGCGCCAAGCGACAGCAGCACGTCGGCGAGGAGCCGGCGGTGGCAGCGCCACCAGAGGACCTCGGCGCACATCACGGCGACGCGTGCTCCCCCGGCCAGCATCGAGAGCTCGAACAGGCCCTCGGCGAACTCCTCGCTCGCGACGTGATCGGCGTAGCCGCGGAACGATGCATTCCGCCAGCCGGTGTTCGGTGAGCCGGCGTGGGTGCGGCGGCGTCCACCGAGCGCTGGGATCCAGTGGTACGCGATGTCGTGCGTGGCGAGCGTATCGCGCAGGGCATCGCTGGAGAACTGCGGGAGCCGGAGCGAGCCGGGATGACGGCGCACGTCGACGACGACCTCGATCGAGTACGCCTCGAGCACCGCCACGAGCGCGTCGAACGAGCGCGTGGAGTGGCCGATAGTCCAGATGGCCAGTGGTGCGTCGTCGTCGCGAAGCTGCGTCACGGCTCACGACCGTTGCAACAGGAAGGGCCGGCACCGTCGCGCCGGAAAGGTGAAGCCCCCGACACGGGGGGCGAACCCGTCGCGCAGGCGCGGCGTCGGCCCCGCCGGTTTGCGTCCCGCTGTCCGCTGTCACACCTTGAAGCCATGCGCCCGCACTTTCTCGCCTTTCGCCGGACCCTGCCCGGCGGGATGATCTGCCTCGTCTCCCTCCAGATCGACCGTGACGGAGTGGTGCACGGTGTACTCCAGGTCGAGCGCCGCATCGACCCGACGCGTCAGCTGTTCGACACCGCCCCGACCGTGGCGCGGGCGAGCGGGACGTCCAAGGACGACGTGCTCCGCCAGCTTCGTGCGCTCGCCGAAAGCGACACCGACCTCGCGTCGCACCTGGCGGCATGGGAGGCGGCGCACCCGTCGCCGCCCCGGCCCGCGAGCGAGCAGCGCTGACGATTGCCCTCGCGCCGCGACATGAAGACCGCGCTCATCTAGCGTTCGGCCGTCAGCTCACCGCGGCCGGCCGTCAACGGCGCGACGCGTCCACCGAGATCTTGAGGTCTTCGTTCAGCGCCGCGTCGCCGCTGATGATCGACGACCAGCTGACGTGCGGTCCATTGCGTTTCCCCTTCTCCACGACCTTCACGCCATCGGGCGCGATGGTGATCGTGTACGTCTTGCCCGCGTGCTCCAGCTCGCGCTTGATCGACTTGTCGAGTTTCGTCGCCATGAGTGTCCTCTGGGTGTGTGGAGGTGTCGAGGCGAAGCTAGTCTGCTGATTGTGGGCGTGCCAGTGCGAGTCATGACCTCACGTCCCTTCCAGTCCCCGCAGTCGCGCGTCGAGATGGGAGCGCTCCGCCACCGCTGCCGCGAGCGGACCGTGCGGCCCGAACTCCACGAGCGAGACGGATCCCACGGGACAGCCGAACCGATAGCGGAAGCGGCCAACGTCGACACCGAGCAGTGCGCACAGCGCCACGCGGATCGACGCCTTGTGCGACACGATGAGCACGTCGCCGTCGTGGTGCACCGCGCGGATCTCCTCGATGGCGTGCGTCATCCGCTGCCCGAGCGCCACGGCAGTCTCGCCGCCGGTCGGCGGGTTCCAGGCGGGATCGGCGGTCCACCGTTCGTGCTCGTCGTGAAAGTCGCGCGCGACGGTCTCGGCGCTGAGCCCGTCCCACGCGCCGTAGTCGATCTCCATCAGTCCATCGTGCCGCTGCACCGCGAGCCCGACCTCGGCGGCGATCGGCGCGGCCGTCGCGACAGCCCGCTGCAGCGGACTCGTGTAGATGGCGCACCATGCCACCGTCCGGTACGCCGCGGCGAACGCCTCCGCCATCGCCATCCCTTCGCTGGTGAGCGCCGGGTCCAGGCCACGTCCGCAGAACACGTTGGCACGGCTCATCGCCGTCTGGCCGTGACGAAGCAGGTGGAGACGCAGGGACATTCGGCGTGCGGTGGTGGGTAGTGGGTGGTGGGTGAATGCTGCGCAGTCAATGCACCACGCACGATGCACCACCCGGCTCGTTCCCGAAAATACTCGCACGCGGCTCCAGAGCGCGACTCGCGAGCTTCACCGACGACGATTGTTTGCTCCGGGTGCGCAGCCGGGCACATCGTTTGCCTTGTCCGCGTGCAGCCCGATCACCCATCCAGCACTCATCCAACGCGGAGCACCATCCGATGGAAATGGAATCGCTGAAGGAACTCTATGTCGAGGAGATCAAGGATCTCTACAGCGCCGAGAACCAGATTCTCAAGGCGCTCCCACGCATGATCAAGGCGGCGACGCACCCGCAGCTCAAGCGCGCGTTCACCAAGCACGAACGGCAGACGCGTGAGCACGTGAAGCGGCTCGAGCGCATCGCGAAGGAGCTCGACGAGAAGCCGACCGGCAAGAAGTGCGTCGGCATGGAGGGCCTGATCCAGGAAGGCAAGGATCTCATCAAGGAGAAGCCGGCCAAGGAAGTGCTCGATGCCGGCCTGATCTCCGCCGCCCAGCACGTGGAGCACTACGAGATGGCCGGCTACGGCACCTGCCGCACCTGGGCGAAGCTGCTCGGTTACGAGCGTCAGGCGAGCATGCTGCAGCTCACGCTGGATGAGGAGCAGCAGACGGATCTCGACCTCACCGCGCTGGCCGTCTCCTCGGTCAACATCGATGCCGAAGAGGCTGACGACGAGGAGTAGCATTCACTGCCGCTGGTCGAGGGGCGGGGGGGGGGCCGGGCCCCCCCCCCCGCCGAAATCAGGGAGCCCAACCCCCCAGGGGGCCCAGCCGGAGAGGCAAT
>JBBQYZ010000476.1:0-3678 GCA_038208205.1 Gemmatimonadales bacterium
CGACATGTTCACCGCCGACGGCAAGCCGTCTGATGACGACCCGCGTGAGAACGGACCAACGCTGGGCGACGAGCGCACCACGCTGGTCGAATCCCTCCGCCGTCAACGTCTCACGCTGGAGATGAAATGTTCAGGTCTTGATGCTCAGGCCATGGCGCGGCGTTCCGTCGAGCCGTCGACGATGTCGCTCCTGGGGCTGGTGCGACACCTGGCCGAGGTGGAGCGAGCGGGGTTCCGGGTGATGATGGCGGGACAGGACGTGCCCCGACTGTTCTGTTCCGAGACCAATCGGGACGGTGACTTCGACGGAGCTGTTCCCGACCCAAGTGTCGTTGCGCAGGCGTGGGACGCATGGCGTGCTGAGGTGGACTTCGCCACGCGATTCGTGGCCGAGGCGGCCGGTCTCGACATCACCGGCGACGATCCATTGAATCAGCACGGCAGCGGTGGCGGGCCGGTGTCGCTGCGCGAGCTGCTGGTCGGCACGATCGAGGAGTACGCCCGCCACATGGGTCACGCCGATCTGTTGCGTGAGCGGATCGACGGACGTCTGGGCCAGTAACGGTCATGGGTGTGCCGCGTCCGCTCGCAGCGGTCAGCCGATCGCGGCCTTTACCAACGCGGCGACCTTCTTGCCCACCGCGGGGCTCCACTTCGTGAGCGCGTACGACACCGGCCACATGTCGTCGTCATCGAGGTTCGCCGCGTCCTGGAAGCCCAGGGTCGAGTAGCGGTAGTTGAACTTGCCCGAGTCCTGGAAGAAGACGACGATCTTGTCGTCCGCGTTCGCGTAGGCGGGCATGCCGTACCAGGTCTTCGGCGACAACTGAGGGGCGCTCGCGCTCACAGTCATGTGCACGCGCTCAGCGAGTGCGCGGTCCGCTGGTGCCATCTCGGCGATCCTGTCGAGGACCGCCTGCAGCCCATCGGCCTTCTTGGCGCCCTTCTTCCCCTCCGCGCGCAACTCGGCGGCGCGCTCCTTCATCGCCGCACGCTCCTCGGCACTGAAGCCGTCGGACTCGGCTTTGGCATTCTTCGCGGGCATTGTCAGACTTCCCTTCTTGACGTGCAGGGCTCGGCGTCATGCCGGCCTTGCGTTGGCAAGGCTAGGGCCCGAGCACATCGTGGCGCTTCTCGATTCCTGACCGGATCGAGGCCGAGCCGAGGCGTTCGAGTAGCAGCCTGCTTTCCTACGGACGGGTTGCCTCTGCCCATGGTGCGCGCGGTTCTGCCGATGGAGGTTGTGAGCAGGGGATGTGCCGGTCAAGTCCCTGATCATCTAGGAATGCGGTCGAATATCGCGCCAACTGCTAGATGAATCACAGGCTCCACCGTGCAAGCGTCGACGCTGCTGCTCGCCGGCCGCGAAGACCGCTTGTACACCCCGGCCTTGTTCGAAGAAACGGCCACGCTCATCCCGAACGTCCAACTGCACCTGTTCGACGAGCGCGGGCACATCACCGTGACGCGCGATCCGGCCTTCCAAAGGGAGATCACCACCTTCTTGGCGGCAAGCTCGTAACCTTAAGTCCGCCTTCATGGCGTCCAGAGACGACCGGAGCCACTGCCCGCTGCAGGATCCCATCCGGGCACACGACCGGCATTCGCCGGCGTATGAAGCCGGCAGTGTTCTTCACAAGGTTGGTCATCTGACGCGGTGGCTCGGCGAGCCTGAGGTAGGGCTCAAAGGCTGCGGTGTGGGTCGTCGGCGTGGTGGGCTGCTCGGCGATTCGCCACTGTGGTTGAGCACGGACGGCCAGGCTCCAGGCTCGTTCGGGTCGCGGGCGTCGAAGAGCTGGCCACTCGTTCCGTGCGGCAGGACGTTTGAAAGTCTAGGTCTGACTCTGGCAGGCGGCGCTCAGAATGCCGAGATGGAGCCTGCTGAGCGCTCGTGCCGGCTCAAGGTGCGCAGCACCGCGCCTTGGCCGCGACGCCGCGCGGCCAACGCCGCGAGGAGGGCGAGCACAGGCTCGAGCACCTCCGAGCTGAACGCCGGGGCCGCTACGCCGACGCTGCACGCCAGGTCGTCGGCGTGCACCACGATCTCCATCAGCCGCACTACGAGGAAGTCATCGGTGGGCAGCGCGCAGTCCTGCCACGGCACGTACGTCGTCGGGCCGGCCGCGTCGATCGCCGCGCCCAGGTGCTCGCGTGACCGCGTGAGCACCTCGATCGACTCGGTGCGCCCGGCCGAGCCATCTGGTTGAAGTCGTCGCGGATGGAGGTGTTCTCAGGGGCATCGACCGGCGCGTGTAGCCAGTCGACGCGCTCGTAGTGTCCGAGCAGGGTCAACACCTGGGCATCGGGCGGGCCGGGCGTGGTGAGGAACTCGACCGCACACTCGGGCTGGCTGACCAGGTGGCGCGCCAGCCCACCGACGGTCATGCCCGGCAGCGCCGACACCAGCTCCCATGCATCGGCCACCTCCGCGGACCCGACCAAGTCCGTGAGCTGATCGACGGTGGCAGTAACGGCGCAGCGGTCAAGGGTTCCAGCGAAGGTGAGCGTCATGCCGTCAACAGTCCCACCCATTCCGGACGTTCACCGTCCTGAATCTGGTGCCGCCCCCAGGCGACTTGCCAACCCTCGTCCACGCTCAGTAGCACCACCTCGCGGGGGCGGGTCGAGCTGCGATAGGACATCCAGTTCCCGCCACCGGCGTCTGTGCCGGGTACTCGCCCGCCCTGCGTGTGCAGACCCACGGCGGCGATATCCCTGCTCACGCGATGATCAGTGCGGATCCGCTGCCGAATCTGAATAGGGCGACCGGGCGCAAAGGTGGAGCGGCATCGGCGCCGCAAGCGGTTCGCCATCCGGGATGCCGAATTCGCGCTCGCTCGCGGCCGGGGGGAGACGAGCTCGGCGCGCAGATCTGATGCGAAACTGGATCTCATGTCGAAGCCGAACAAGCCGTCGATCCGACTGACGTCCATCACGCTCGGGGCTCCGGCTCCTCACGAGCTCGCGCAGTTCTACGCGACCCTCCTGGATGCAGAAATCACCGCATCCGATCCGCCTCGTCCAGGCGAACCTGAGGATGCGGGTTGGGCTCAAGTGAAGACTCCCAACCTCACTCTGAATTTCGAGTTCGAGCAGCAGTGGCAAGCTCCTTATTGGCCCGCGCGGTCCGAGCGCCAGATCGCCACGCAGCACCTTGACATCCAGGTCGACGAGCTGCCCGACGCAGTCGAGTGGGCCATCTCGTGCGGTGCGCGATCGGCCGAGGTTCAGCCCCAAGAAGCCGTTCGGGTCATGTTCGACCCGGCTGGTCACCCCTTCTGCCTCTTCCGCTAGACGCCAAAATGACGTACCGGAAGCACGAATGTCGCAACCATGCCCGATTCCGATGACCGATCCCGCGCGGACGACCGTACGAGCGCCCGGTAACTGGGCGTCATGCGAGACGAGCATGATCATCGACAAGTTGCCGCACACAACGCCCAACGAGGGCCCCGAACGGCTCCCCCGCTGGACGGGTATGCGTAGTGCGTTCTTCCATCGCGACGTAACCAGCGGTGCTCGCTCGGGATGGTGCGTCAGGTCTGCGCCCACGCCGACACCGGGAGGGACAAATACACGCCGAGCATTCCGACGCCGGTGCGCTCGGTCACCAGGTCGCGCAGCAGGTCGCAGCGCTGTTGGCGGTCTTGCGCCCGATCGGGAGACCACTTCGAGCGC
>JBBQYZ010000477.1:0-3677 GCA_038208205.1 Gemmatimonadales bacterium
CACCACGCGGCCGAGCCGCCCGGCCTCGCGGCCCATTCCCTGGAGCGTGGTCGCGTAGCTCTCCGTGGAGCGCGGCGCCTGCAGCGCCACGTCGGCGCGGGTGCGCAGTACGGCAATCGGCGTACGTAGCTCGTGCGCGGCGTCGGCCATGAAGCGGCGCGTGTACGCCATCGAGCGCTCGACCGGATCGGTCGACTTCCGCATGAGGAAATATCCACCGGCGAGGACGAGCACCACCGCCGCCACCGCCGCTCCGCCGAACGCCGCGATGAGGGCGCTGAATCGGTCGGCCAGCTCCTCCTGGTCCGCCACCGCGGCCGCCACCACGAGCTGCCCGGATGCGAGACGTACGCGCTCGGCGTGCAGCGACAGGGTACGATCGCCGCCCGCGTCGACCTCCTCGTCGAACGAGCCGACCGCCGCCGCGCGACGCGCCGCGGACCGGACCCACTCGCTGGCGCGCTCCGGCTTGATCGGCGCCCCGCTGCTGTCGAGCAGGTACAGCGTTCGATCGGGGATGTGCAGCTCGTCCACGGCGTCCACCACCTGGCCGCGTGCTCCCGCCGCCTCGATCTCGCGGGTGCGCGCGGCGCGCACCAGCTCTCCCGCGGCCTGACGCAGCGAGAGGTCGAGCTGCCGCGTGTACTGCGCGTGGATCACGCCGTACAGTCCCCCGCCGAGCAGGAGGAGGATCAGGCCGAACGTGGCGGCGTACCACGCGGTGAGGCGCCGGCGCAGTCGCGTGAGCGACTGCCGCGGAGTCGCGCCAGTCACGGGCCGAGCCGGTAGCCGGCGCCCCGCATCGTGTGAATCAGCTTGTCGTCGAAGCCGTCGTCGATCTTGCGGCGCAGGCGGCGCACGAGCACTTCGAGCACGTTGGTGAAGGGGTCGTGATTGTCGTCCCACACGTGCGCCGTGATCGCCGCCCGGTCGAGCACCTCGTCGGGGTGCTGCGCGAAGCACTCGAGCAATGCGAACTCCTTGGCGGTGAGCTCGATGTCGCGCCCGCCGCGGCGGGCGCGCCGCCCCGCGAGATCGACCTCGAGGTCGGCCACACGCACCACGCGCGGCGCGAGCGCCGGCCGCCGCCGCGACAACGCGCGCACGCGCGCCACCAGCTCCTGGAAGGCGACTGGCTTGGTGAGAGAGTCGTCGGCGCCCGCGTCGAGCCCCGTAACGCGGTCGTCCACCGCGTCGCGCGCGGTGAGCATCAGGATGGGCGTGTCCTGCCCGCGCGCCCGCAGCTCGCGGCAAAGCTCGAACCCCGAGCGCCCGGGCAGCATGACGTCCAGGATCACCACGTCGAGCTCCTCGCGGACCGCGGCGGCGGCGCCCTCCGCCGCGTTCCCCGCCGTCACCACGCGCGCACCAATACCGCGCAGCCCAGCCGCCACCTCGCGCGCCAGCTCGGCGTCGTCTTCCACGAGCAGCACACGCATCGTCACGCGCGCCGTCAGCGCCGCGACGCGCGGCGCCCATTGGTGAAGATCGCCTTGGGGATCATCACGTGCACTCCCACGTTGCCGTCCACGAGCTCCGTGATCTCCACGTCGCACGCCACACTCACCAGCATGTAGGCGTCGTCCCGGGACAGCCCCTTCTCGGTGACGAGGAGCTCGATCGCCTGCCGCACCGCCGTCTTGGTCGCCGTCACCAGGCTCGTATCGGTCCCCATCGCGATCCAGTGCGTTGGCGTCTCGGCGCGCGGCCAGGTCAGGTGCATGTCCTTGCGCACGATGACGTCGAAGGTGCCCACGAGCGACGTCTCGAGCGCCGTGATGTCGACCTCGCCGTTTCCCTGAGCAGCGTGTCCGTCGCCGATCTCGAGCAACGCGCCCGGCGTGCTCACGGGAATGAACAGCGTGGTGCCGGCCACCAGGTGCTTGTTGTCGAGGTTCCCCGCGTGCCGGCCCGGTGGCGCGCTGTTGAGGCGCCCGCTCGCCCGGGGCGGCGCCACGCCGATGCTGCCGAAGAATGGCCGCAGCGGCACGTCGATGCCCGGCGCGAAGTGCGCCACGCCGCGACGGGCGTCGAGCGGGATGATCTTCATCTTCGCGTAGCCGAAATCTTCGGGCAGGAAGCCGCTCTTCGCGCCGAAAGCGTTGTACGCGTACGGGATCGCGAGATCGATCGTGCGGATCCGCACCTCGAGGACGTCGCCCGAGTCGGCGCCGGTCACGTACACCGGGCCGGTGAGGATGTGACCGCCGGGCCCCTTGTTGCTGACCATCGTATGGATGTCGCGCAGCGACTGCTCCACGTCCGCCGGCGCGACTCCCGCCCCCTCGAGCCGTTGCGGGCTCGAGGTGATGAGCGTGCCGACGATCAGGCGGTCCCCCGAGTTGATGCGCAGCACCGGCGAGGCCGCCGCGTCGTAGTATCCCCACGCCACGGTCTCGGGCGATGGCATGATCCGGTGCGTGACGGGCGCCGGGCTCTGGGCGGCAAGCAGTCGCGCGCCCGTGCCGAGGGCGGCGAGCAGGGTCAGGGGTCTGAACATGTGACGTGTCGGAGGAGTCGCCGGACCGGGGGACTGACGTGGTCGCCGCGGTGGGGGAGCCGTAATATCCGTCACGCGTTCGACGGGACCAGGGGGACGACACAGATCGAGCCCGCCGGCTGTTCGTCGGCGGGCTCTACGCCTGTGCCCTGACTGCTCGATGCAACCTGTCATGCTCCGGACGGTGGCGCGATCCGGGCGCACGCACATCGTGCGCCATCAGCGCTGTCGCGTCGCGCGAACGCCCCGACCGGGCGCACCACCGGATAGCTTTCCGCCATGGTTCGCTTCCGTTCCACCGAACTCCGCGCCGCCCGTCCCTGGGCCGGTGCGCTCGCTCTCCTCGCTGCGGCGTGCGCGCGTACGTCCGCCATCCCCGTCTCCCCCGAGCCGATGCCACGGTCTGCGCCGGCGCCGATCCCCCCACCGCCGGCGCGCCTCCCCGCGACGGATGGCCTGATCCCGGCGCCGCCCGAGGCCGTCGGGATGGACCCCGGCCTGCCGGCGCGACTGGACAGCATCGTGCGCGCCGGGCTCGCCGAGGGCGCCGCGCCCGGCGCGTCGATTGCCGTTGCACGCTACGGACGCCTGGTGCATCTCAAGGGCTACGGCGCCCTCGATTACGCCGCCGGCGCGCCGGGGGTCGATGTGAACACCCTGTACGACCTCGCTTCGCTCACCAAGGTCGTCGCGACAACCACCGTCGCGATGATCCTCGAAGAGACGGGCAAGCTCGACGTCGACCGCACGGTGGTGTCGTACGTCCCCGAGTTCAATGCGCCCGACAAGGCGGCGATCACCGTGCGCATGCTGCTCACGCACAGCGGCGGGCTCGAGGCGTATGCGCCGCTGTACCGGACAGCGCGCGGCCGAACCGAGTATCTGGCCGAGATCAACGCCCGACCGCTCCAGTATCCGCCGGGTACGGCGACGACGTACAGCGACTGGGACATGGTGCTGCTTCAGGCGGTGCTCGAGCGCATCACCGGCACGGGACTCGACAGCTGGGCGGACGGGCACGTCTTCGTGCCCCTGGGCATGCGCGACACCCGCTTTCGCCCCGACACGAACGACCGCGCGCTCCGCAGCCGTATCGCCGTGACGACGTCCGACAGCCTGCGCGGCGGCCCGCTCCAGGGCACGGTCCACGACGCGAACGCCTGGGCGCTGGGCGGGG
>JBBQYZ010000478.1:0-3674 GCA_038208205.1 Gemmatimonadales bacterium
ATCCGTGGACGATTCACCGGCTGACCTACCGCCGGCACAACCATGACAACATCCATGTGCGCGGCTACAACGAGGAAGGCACGACCACCACGCCCTTCGACATGACCGTGGTGAACGACCTCGATCGCTTCCATCTCGTGCTCGACGTGATCGCGCGGGTGCCGGGGCTCGCGGCGAGCGCAGACGGCGTGCGCGCCGACGAGCATTGTCGAGCGAAGCTCGCCGAGCATCATGCGTACATTCGGGCCCACGGCGACGACATGCCCGACGTGCGCGACTGGAGGTGGCCGGCTTGAGGATCCTCGTCCTCAACGCCGGGTCGTCGTCGATCAAGTTCCAGCTCATCGAGACCGACGCGGCGGCGATCGCCGGCGCGAGCGACAGAAGGCTGGCGCGCGGACAGATCGAGCGCATCGGCGGCGAGGCGATCCTCACGCTGGACGCTGCTGGCCGTCAGCCGGTGAAGAGCACGGCGGCCCTGCGGGATCACGCCGCCGCGGTCGAGCACATCATCGCCTGGCTCGTGAGCGACGAGTCGGGAGTGCCGGTGTCGAGCGTGGGACAGATCGAGGCGGTGGGACACCGCGTGGTGCACGGCGGCGAGCGCTTCACCCACTCCCCGCGCGTCGACGACGAAGTGCGGCGCGGGCTCGAGGACCTCATCGAGCTTGCGCCCCTGCACAATCCGCATAACCTGCGCGGCATCGCCGCCGCGCGCACCGTGCTCGGCCCCGACGTGCCGCAGGTAGCCGTGTTCGACACGGCGTTCCATCACAGCCTGCCCGAGACGGCCTTTCTCTACGCGATCCCGTATCAGTTCTACCGCCGCTACGGTGTGCGCCGATACGGCTTCCACGGCACGTCGCACCGCTACGTCGCCTACCGCTATCGTCAGCTCACCGGTCGCGGCCGCGATGAGACGCGGATCATCACCCTCCACCTCGGCAATGGAGCGTCGGCCTGCGCCATCGCGGGCGGCCGGTCGATCGACACCTCGATGGGGTTCACGCCGCTCGAAGGTCTCGTGATGGGCACACGCTCGGGTGACCTGGACCCGGCGGTGCTCGAGTTCCTCTCGATCAAGGAAGGGTTGAGCCTGCGTGAGCTGGACTCGATGCTCAACAAGCAGTCGGGACTGCTCGGCGTGTCCGGGCTCACGAGCGACATGCGCGAGCTCCTGACCGAGGAGGCCGAGCACGGCGACCGCCGCGCGCGCCTCGCCATCGACCTGTTCTGCTACCGCGTGAAGAAGTACCTGGGCGCCTACCTCGCGGCGATGAACGGCGCCGACGCGGTCGTGTTCACCGGCGGCATCGGCGAGCACGCCCCGGAGATACGCCGCCGCATCTGCTCGGACATGGACTGGCTCGGCATCGGCATCGACGGCGAACGCAACGCCGCCGCGACCGAGGGGCGCATCGACCGCGACGGCTCGCGCGTCGCGCTCTGGGTGATCCCGACCGATGAGGAGCTGCTCATCGCGCGGGACACGTGGCGGGTGGTCACCGGCGCCGACGTGCACGCCTAGCGCGTCTGGGCGACGAGCTACGGTCTGACCGTCGCCGTGTCGGGTTTTCGCGGATTCCGTCGTGCTAGCCGGTAGGAGGTTCTCTCCCGCTGCCCGGCAGCGCACCCGTGCCCCACTCCCGGAGATCCGATGTCACGCCACACCCGTAGCTGCGCCGTCGCGGCGTTGACCGCGCTGGCCTTCACCGCCTGCACCGACACCCCCACGGGAACGGGCGCCCCGATCGCGCCGTCCGACCATGCCGCGCCGTCCGCCGTCAAGTTCTGGGACGTCAACGCGAGCGCGAACTGGAACGAACGCGCCACCTCGCTCGCGGCCCGGTCGCAGCTCGCCCGGGCGCCGGTGAACGTCGCGCGTCTCTACGCCTACCTGTCGCTCGCGCAGCTCCGCGCGGCGGAAGCTGCCGACGCGAGCGACGACTCGCACCCGCCCACGTCGGTGGCGATCGGCGCCGCCTCAGCCGCAATTCTCGCCGCCTTCTTTCCGGCGTTCGCCACCGAGATCCAGGACGCGCTCGCCGCGCAGGAAGCGGCGCAGCCGTGGCCGGGCGCCAAGCACGCCGACGTCGCCGCCGGCGACGCGATCGGCCGTGCGGTGGCTTCGCGCGTTCTCGCGTATTCCGCCGGCGATCGCATGGGGCTGACCAACCCCGGCACGCCGCCGCTCACCGTCGGCCACTGGCTGTGGACCGGCGGCCGGATCGCGCGCGGCAGCCTCGGCGCGCGCCCCTTCATCCAGTCGTCCACTAGCGAGCTGCGTCCGGCGGCACCGCCGACTTTCGGCGAGCCCGAGTATCTCGCGGCGTTGGCGGAGGTCCGCCACATCGTCGACACGCGGACCGCCGAGCAGCGAGCGATCGCGCTGTACTGGGACGCCAGCCAGTCGCCCGCCTCCGACGCGCCGATGAACAACCTCGCCGTGGAACTGATCCGCACGCATCGGCGCAGCGATCACGAGGCGGCTCGCATCCTCTTCCTCATGAACGCGGCCGCGTGGGACGCGCTCATCGGCTGCTTCGACGCCAAGTACACCTACTGGTTCATCCGCCCGCCGCAGGCCGACCCGGGGATCATCCCCAACCTGCTGTTCCCGCTGCCCCCGCACCCGTCGTATCCCTCGGCGCATTCCTGCGTCTCGGGGTCGTCGGCCGCCGTGCTGGCCGACGCATTTCCCAGTGAGCGCGACCGGGTCGCGCAGCTCGCCGACGAGGCGAGCCTGTCGCGCCTCTATGCCGGCATCCACTACCGGTTCGACATGGTGGCGGGGCTGGCGCTCGGTCGCGCTGCGGCCGCCAAGGCGATCGCCGCCGACCTCGACGCGATTCCCGTCCACTAGCTCGGCGCCGCCGCGGCGGCGCACGACCCTCGCGTCCGGACACCTCTTGCAAATACGTTGAAATTTCAGCATTGTGGGTCGACTTCACGGAGCGACCCACAATGCTGCACGCTACCCTCACCGATGCACGACGGCTCCTGCGCGCACTCAGCGCCTGCGCGCTGCTGGCGGGATGTTATCACGCCGCACAGCCCGGCGCCGAGTCGCGCGTGTACGAGCTGCGGAACGGCCGCTGGCTGGGCGCGGAAGGGTTTCGCCCCGATACCCGCTACGTCGTCGGCGCGCGGCTCGCGCGAGACCGGCCCGCCCGCGTGGACTCGGTGATCGATCTCGCCGGCGGCTGGGTAGTGCCCCCGTTCGGCGAGGCCCACAACCACAACGTCGACTACTCCACTCCGTCGCGCACCGACTCCCTCATCGCGCGCTACCTCCACGACGGCGTGTTCTACGTCAAGAATCCAGCGAATCTGCCGCGAGGACGCGACTCGCTGCGCGGGCGCATCAACGTGCCACGCGGCGTGGACGCGATCTTCGCCAACGGCGTGTTGACCGCGACCGGCGGCCATCCCACCGGGTTGTACCTCCGCAACCTGGCGCGCGGAGGGATGACCAAGGAGGACGGCGACGGCGGGTTCCTCTGGATCATCGACAGCCTGCCCGACCTCGAGCACAAGTGGCCACGCATCCTCGCCGGCCGGCCGGACTTCATCAAGGTCATCCTCGTGCACTCCGAGGAGTACGCGCGGCGGCGCGCCGACACGGCCTTCTTCAACTGGCGCGGCCTCGACCCTGCGCTCGTGCCCGACGTCGT